>MNYP01000011.1:0-15067 GCA_001873135.1 Helicobacteraceae bacterium CG2_30_36_10 | reverse complement strand
ATCTCGCTGTAGCACTCATCGTTAATAAGAACGAAATTGTGTTTAAGAGCCAAAGTAATCCACATGCCAAGCTCTTCAATGCTTAAAGTCGATGAAGTCGGGTTATTTGGAAAGTTTAATATTACCAAGTCACAGCCGCTTAACTCCTCTTCATTAATTAGAGGTTTGAAGTTGTTGCTCTCATCCATGTTTAAAAGAATCATCTTTGCTTTTGAAGCAATAGCGGCACCCTCATAAATCTGATAAAAAGGATTCGTAAAAACCATAACAGGATTTTCTTTGTCAAAAAGCAAAAATTGAGGAAAGTTAAAGAGTACTTCTCTCGTTCCAAAGGTAGGGATTATTTGAGCATCACTAAGTTTGGTATGAAATCTTTTTGAAACAAACTCTATTTGAGCCTCTCTTAGATTCTCTTCACCGGAAGTTTTAGGGTAATGTCTCAGTAGATGAGAGTTGTTACAAATGGCTTTTTGTATAAAAGCGGGCGTCTCAAACTGAGGCTCTCCAATAGTTAAAACCGATGGTTCATAGTCTGCATTTGGTGTGATGTTTTTGAGTAAAGAGTTTAGTTTTTCAAATGGGTAGGGTTCAAAATTCATAGTTTAAGTGGTGTCCTTATAAAATCGTGATATTATATCTAAAATCCCTTTATGAATATTAAGGAGTCTGCGTGAGAATTTTTATAACTCTGTTATTGCTACTGGTTTTGGCTTTTGGTTTGCTCGTTAATCTTGAAGAGGGTGCATTAAAACTGCATAATGAAGCTTTTGAAAGGGCAATGATTTCCTTCGGTTTAGCCAAAGGGTTGAATGCAATTATTTCACTTATTCAAGGAACAGAGTTCTCTGCCACACCAATAGGAGTAGGACTTACCTTTAGTATAGGAGAGGTTCTTGATCCTTTTAATGATATGGTTGAGAGATTTTCCTGGGTAATGCTTGCTTCGTCTGTTTCTCTGGGAATTCAAAAGTTACTGTTAATACTAAGTGCAAAATTATTTTTGCAAGTTGCACTCGTAGTTAGTGTCGTTGCTTCACTCTCTATGCTTTGGATAAAAAAACTCTCCAACTATACTTTTTTTCTCTTCTCTGTAAAAGTTTTAATTTTACTATTTATTCTTCGATTTGGTGCAATTTTATTTGTATACAGCTCTGATGTTTTTTACCATTCACTCCTCCAAGAAGAATACGTCAGCTCAAGCAGTGCAATACAAGAGACAAAAAACAGACTTGAAGATGTACAAAATGAAAATAAAAAATTGGTAGAATCTAAAAAAAAGAGCGGGTTTTTTGATGGTGTCAGTTTGAAATATGATGAGATAATAGAGAACCTAAATATCTCTAAACAACTAAGCGCCTTAGAGACAAATATAGAAGAAGCATCTCGAAAAATAATCAGTTTAATAACCATTTTTGTAGTTCAAACTATACTTATGCCCTTACTTTTTTTGTGGTTTCTTCTGTTTAGCGTGAGGTTACTCTTCTCAGTAAAATTTGAGAATGAAACGATAGTGCTTATGTTAAAGAGAACTAAAATTGGTGTATAATTTCAAAATTTGGTTTAAGGATATTTAAGATGAAAATAGTCATTTCAGCGGTGTTGGCACTTTTTTTAATTGGGTGCAGTTCAGATGAGTCAAAAGAGGTTCAAAACGCACAACCGACACAGATTATTCAAGACGCTGAACCAGAGGTGGTTGTTGAAGAGACAGTAGATTTAACGGAAGTTGGGATTGTTGAAGATGTTGTTGTAGTTGAAACAAGCATTGAAGATGGAGCAGTAGTTTATAAAGCATGTTCCACATGCCACGGCGCTAATGCTGAAAAATCTGCTCTTGGAAAATCTAAAATCATTCAAGGCTGGAGCATTGATCAAGTAGCCGAGGCATTACATGGTTATAAAGACGGAAGTTACGGTGCTACTATGAAAAGTGTTATGAAAGCGCAAGTTGAGAGACTAAGCGACGAAGATATCGATTTGGTTGCTGAGTATATTTCAACACTCTAAACTTTGATTGCAAGTGGAATTCTCCACTTGTTTATTAGCTCTTTGGAAGTCCAAATTTTTGAGTGATGAGTTCTCCCTCTTCGTTGAAAAACAAATAGTATAGATAGTCTTTTTTTACACTAAGCCCTGCTAAATATCGAAGTGCCAAGTTTGCCTGAAGTGAGGCTATGTGCATCACTATCGGCGCTGCTATGCCTGCGGGGGTTTTGTTTATGATTTTAAAGGCATCTGTAAAAGAGGACTCTTCTATAAAACAGACCTGCCCGTGAAAGGCTTCAACGCTTCCGTAAACCCATGGGAGATTTTTACTCTTAGCATAGGCGTTAATCTCGGCTCTGGTTGGCAGATTGTCAGTTGCATCGATAATGAGGTCAATCTCTATATTTTCATTGGCAAACTCTTCAAAGTTACACTCATGTGCCACGGCTTTTACAAAAGGGCATCTTTGCTCAATAAGCTCGGCATTTAAAACGGCCTTATTTTTGCCCTCGTCACCCACTTTAAAAGCAATCTGACGGTGAATATTGTGAAGAGAGACTTCATCGAAATCTACCATATGAATTTCGCCGATTCCGCTCGCACCCAAAGAAAAAGCTAAAGAACTTCCTAAGCCACCCGAACCAATAATGGCAATTTTTTTAGTTTGAAGAAGCGTTTGTGTCTCTTCTCCCCAAAGTTGCACCTGACGGTGAAAATATTGCATCATAATAAACTCCTTTTGTGTATTGACTCTTTAAAACCCCATGAACGACGGGCCTGAATGACATCGGTGTGGCTCATATCTACCAGCATCAACTCCTCTTTATTGCCAAGGTGGGTAAGAAGTTCCCCGTTTGGTGAAGCCAAAATAGAGTCGCCGTAAAATTCCCACCTGAACTCTTTATCTTTATATTCCCCAATGCGGTTCGCTCTTAAAACATAACAGTTATGAGTAAACGCACGGGAGAGTATGAGTGCTTTCCATCTCTCAAAGGAGTCAAATGTAGATACACTCGGGAGTATGACGCAGTCAATATTTTTACTTGAGACAAAAGTCCAAAGTTCATCAAAATGGAGTTCAAAACCGCTCATAACTGCAAACTTAAAGCCGTCAACTTTAAATATCATCGGTGATTTAAGTTTTTTAATTGCATTTGAGTAAAACTTCTCTTCATTCCAGTGAGGGTAATTTATAAGAAGTTGCTGTTGATAATAAGAGGTGGAATTTGGAGTAAATTTGGCAATGGTTTTGTAGATTTTTTTCTTTTTGACGACAACTAAAGGGGCGATGATACTCATCTTGTAGGTTGAAGACAACTCTTTTAAAATAGCGATTTGCTGCGCCGCCTGCTCTTGTATCATGGAGACGGACATGGCTTCGAGTTCTTTAAAAAAAGGGTTTAACGTATACTCACCGAGCACTAAAACTTTTACGCCTTTTTTATGTGCTACTCTGATGTAGTTATAGAGTTTTGTACTGCTTAACCCTTGTGCACTCAGTTGTAAAACGGCTGCTCTCAATATGTACTATCCTTAGTTGCTTTTAGGGCATCTCTAAAAACCCTAGCTTGCTTGAAGCTGGCTAGAGTTATTAGAGGTGCCCTTTAATCTCATTTATTTTTATCTGTGCATCTTGGAGCATTTTTTGTGCATCACTTAACTCATTCATCCCTTTTTCATACGCTTTTACACTCTCTTCAAGGGTAATTTCAGGGTTCATAAGTGTTTCTAAAATCTTTTTCGCACTCTCTAATTTTGTTTCAAATTTTTCTTTAGCCATTTAGTGCCTCTTTTATATACGTATCAAATTTTTCTAGTTCTACCAAAAAAGCATCGTGACCATAGTCGCTCTTTACATCTATATAGTGATGGTTTTTGTTGCCTATTTCTCCCAGTACGGTTTCTATCTCTTTCATTTCGTAATTTCTAAAGAGCAAATCGTTACTAAAGCTTATGAGATAAAGCTCAGATTGAACTTTTTGCATTGCTTCTTGGAGTGAATCAAAACCACGAGCTAAATCAAAAATATTTATAGCCTTCGTGATATAAAGGTAGGATAATGGATCAAACCATTTTGTAAAGTTGTAGCCGTTATATTCTAAGTATGACTCAACTTGGAATTTACCGAAAAGTTCATAAAGTCCGTCTGTGCTTTTGTATTCGCGACCAAATTTTCTTTGCATTGATTCGTGCGATAAAAAGCTCAAGTGTCCAGCCATTCTTCCAATAGCCATACCGCTTAAACCCTCTTGCTTAATAATATCAGGGTCGTAGTAACCTTGTTTAAAGTCGGGGTCTTTAAGAATGGCTTCTTGGGCTACTTTGTTAAAAGCGATTGCCCAAGGCTGCGTTGCATAGGTTGTAGCGAGTGCTATGATTTTAGTTGCAAATTTAGGGTAGTGCACTGCAAACACAAGTGCCTGCATACCGCCCATAGAACCGCCGATTATTGCGTGAACATGGTGAATGTCGAGTCTGTCAAAGAGAATTCTCTGTGCTTTTACCATGTCCTTTATAGTGATAACGGGAAATGTATAACGGTAGGGCTGCTGGTGCGGATGCATTGGGCTCATAGGTCCGGTTGAGCCAAAGCAGCTTCCGATAATGTTTGCACAAATTACAAAATATTTGTCTGTGTCTATTGCTTTTTTAGGCCCAATAAGTCCGTTCCACCAGCCGGTTTTTTTGTCCTCTTCGTAAACGCCTGCTGCATGGTGGGAACCTGTAAGTGCATGACAAACTACAATAACATTACATCTCTCTTCATTCAAAGTACCATACGTTTCATAAGTGATGTCGTAAGGTTCTAAAATACGTCCACTTTCGAGGTAAAGAGGGTTTGTGAAATGTTCGGTATATGTTTGCAGATTTAATGACAAGTTTATAAGTCTCCATAAAAGAATAGTGTTATTTTAGCGAAAACGACTTAATACAAATTTTATTGGATTATAAAGGGCTAAAATATGCCCTCTATCTTCTCTTTTATGCCTCAAGAGCTTGTTTCATGTCGGCTATCAAATCTTTTATAGATTCCAATCCGCAAGAGATTCTAATAAGCCCGCTTGGAACTCCACATGCCAGAAGTTCTTCTTGAGTTAGCTGTTGATGCGTTGTCGAAGCAGGGTGGGTAATGATTGATTTTGAATCACCTATATTTACAACTAAAGAGTAAAGTTTAGTAGCATTTACTATTTTTGTTGCCTCTTCTAAACTTCTTACTTCAAAACTTAAAAGCCCTGAACATGCTCCCTCTTCAAAATACTTTTGAGCATTAACATAGTTTGAGTTACTTTTAAGCCCTGGATAATTCACTTTTTTTACTCTCGGGTGTGACTCTAAAAACTCTGCAAGAGCCTGAGCGTTTTTAGAGTGCTCTTTCATTCGAAGAGAGAGTGTTTCCATTCCTTGAATAAATAACCATGAATTAAAGGGAGAGGAAACTGCACCAATGTCGCGAAGAAGTGAAAGGCGGGCACGAAGAGTAAAGGGAGGAAGAGGAACGTCCACATAAACCAAACCGTGGTAAGAAGCATCCGGCTCATTAAAATGGGCGTAACGAGGGTTTGCTTTTAGTTTTTCTATAAGCCCCTTTCTCTCGACTAAAATACCCCCAATGGCAAGACCTTGACCAGTTGTATATTTAGATGCGCTGTGAACCGTAATGTCAGCACCAAACTCAAATGGGCGGCATAGAACAGGAGTTGCAACGGTGTTGTCAACAACTGTTAGAATGCCGTGTCTGTTTGCTATAGTTGTGATAGCTTCAATATCTGCCACATCAATGCTCGGGTTCGTTAAAGACTCAAAAAAGATAACCTTAGTTTTATCATCTATAAGTGATTCTATCTGCTCAGGTTTGTGAACATCAAAAAATCTCGCTTCGATTCCAAAACGTTTTAACGTATGTGCAGTCAGAGTTAAGCTTCCGCCGTAAAGCTGTTTAGCACATACTATGTTATCTCCGCACTCCGCAGCATTTGCAATAGCAAAAAATGTTGCACTCATTCCGCTTGAAGTGGCAACTGCCGCTTCTCCGCCCTCAAGTTCAGCAAAACGTTTTTCAAATACATCGGTAGTCGGGTTATTTAAGCGAGTATAGATATTGCCTAACTCTTTGAGAGCAAAGAGATTTGCAGCATGTTCAACATCACGAAACTCATACGCTGTTGTCATATAAATAGGAACTGCCATAGTCCCTTGCGAATCTTTTTCATACCCTGCGTGAAGTGCTTTTGTTTGTAAATCCATAAAAAATCCTTTATTTTTGAAATAATGCACTATTCTAGCGAAAATGAACTAAGAATATTTTGCTTTTACCGGCATGTGGAAATATTTAAGAGGTCAGTTCTTCTTCATAAATAACGGCAGTTCCTGCCAACATATCGTGCAGTCCTCTTTTATCATCTCTAAATGCAACCATGATAAAACCGATTAAAAAGAGCAGGGTAGATACGATATAACCTAAAGAACGGGTGAGCGCTTGTTTGTTGTCTATATCTTTGTGCGTTTTAAAATCGACTATTTTTATGTGAACGAATTTTTTCCCGGGAGTGGCACCGCGCCATCTTCTCCAAAAAAGCATAGTTATAAGCAAAACACTCACCTCAAAAAGCAGTTCCCATTTGAGTGATGTCTGTGGCTGTGAGGCGAGGGCTTTACCTGCATTTCCACTCATGGCATAGGCTATGTTTTTCTGGTACTGGGCAAAGTCAAACCAATTGCCCTCACTTAAAAAATAGATGATTACGGCAACGGGAAGAGCTAAAAATAAAGTATCTAAAAAAGAAGCGACAAAACGAACCCAAAAACCGGCGTATTTCACTCTCGTGTTAGGCATTATATAAGTCCATAAAATTCGGGAGATTTTGGTTCCCCGTAAAAATAGCCTTGCATATAATCAATGCCTATTTCGTTTACCGTATCGGCTAACTCTTGAGTGCTGACAAATTCTGCAATCGTTTTTATATTTGCATTTTTTGCAAACACTACTAAACCCTGAACCATATGTTTGACATTTTTATCTGTATTTATTTTTTCTATTAAAGAACCGTCTATTTTAATATAATCAATGTGAAGTTTAATAATATTTGTAAAGTTAGAATACCCCGAACCAAAATCATCAATTGAGACTTTACACCCATAGGTTTTTACCATCTTAAGAAAAGCTTCCATGATGTCATAATCTAAGATGTCTTCAGTCTCTAAAATTTCAAAGGTTATGCCTTCTCCTCCATACTTTTCAAGTCTATTTTTAATATACTCAACCATTGTCACAGAATTTATATTTTGATAGTTGAGGTTTATGGAGATTCCAACATCATTTTTTGAAAAAATATTAAATACTTTTTGCATCATTTGGCGTGTAAAGTACTCAAACGTTTTATCTTCTTTTGTAACGTCTAAAAAATAGCATGGAGTAATTATCTCTGCATTGTCAGTTTCTAGTCTCGCTAAGGCTTCATATTTAATGACTGAGTTATCTTTCGTATCTACGATTGGCTGAAAGTATGGAATAATGTTTCCTGTATGGAGTGCATTTTTATACACTTTTAGTCTATGAAGTTTTTCTTTTTGGAGTTCTTTTTCAGAGAGGTTGCTTTTATATATTTTAAAATTTACTTTACAAATGAGCGCTTCTTGAAGCACTAAATCGGCATGATGAAATATATTTTGTACTCCGTATGCTATGCCGGCAGTGAAATCAGTATGTACATAGTTGTTAGAGTCATACTCCTCATAATCATTAGCCATTAAAATAGAATGTTTTAGGATTAAAAAATATTTTTCAAACATGTTTTTGTTTGTTACCAAAACAGCAAACTCTTGAAGGTTGAGATTATATAAAGTGGCTTCATTATGATTCATCACGCGTTGAAGGTCTTGAGCTTTTTTGAAAATGAGCTCACTTGTAAATTCAAAGCCATACAGCTCTTTTAATGAGTTTAATTGATTGACGTGAAGAATAATGAGCATAGCCTCTTCTTTTAAAAGGACGAGGTCACTTACTAAAGAGATTCTATTGGGCAGTTTAGTAATGTTGTCAATATTTTTTTGAATATACTCTTCACTCATCTCACACACTATTTCTTGTTTGGCAAATGATTCGGATTCACTTTGGGTATCAGGAGCTATTTCGTGTAGTAACTCTTTAAATATTTTAAAAGCATAAGCTTTCACTGTATCACCACTTTGGAAATATAATAGTTTCAGCTCTTTAGTTAATCGTTCTATGTTATCTAAACTATTCATAAGCTACATCCTTAATACGAAAACATTATATACTGAATAATGAGTTTGGTCTACGGCATGAGTAAAGTTTCCACATGCCGTAAAAGAAAGAGATTTATTGATATTAGACGCGGTAATTCGGCGCTTCTTGGGTGATTATAACATCGTGAACATGAGACTCTTTAAGTCCGGCACTTGTTATTTCCACAAACTCTGCTTTATCCCAGAATGTCGGGATGTCTTTACTGCCACAATAACCCATAGAAGAACGAAGTCCGCCCATCATTTGGTGAACGATTCCGGCGATACTTCCACGAAAAGGTACACGGCCTTCAATTCCCTCTGGAACAAGCTTGTCGGTTGCCGTTCCATCTTGGAAATATCTGTCGGTTGAACCTTGTTGCATAGCAGCGATACTTCCCATGCCTCGGTATGATTTGTACTGACGACCTTGGAACATTATAGTGTCACCGGGAGACTCTTCAGTTCCTGCTAAAAGTGAACCCGCCATAATACAGCTAGCACCGACAGCCAAAGCTTTTGCAATGTCGCCTGAGTATTTTATACCGCCATCAGCGATAACAGGTATACCGTGTTTTCTAGCAGCATCAGCACACTCGGCAATAGCAGAGATTTGTGGAACACCCACGCCGGCAACTATACGCGTAGTACAAATTGAACCAGGTCCAATGCCCACTTTTACACCATCCGCACCTGCTTCTATAAGGGCTTCTACAGCTTCTGCAGTTGCAATATTTCCGGCGATTACATCAACTGCCATAGTTGCTTTGATTTTTCTTACAGTGTCTAAAATACCTTTAGAGTGACCGTGAGCCGAGTCTAGAACTAAAACATCACAACCGGCGTCAACTAAGGCCTTAGCACGCTCAAGCTGACCGACACCGATAGCCGCGCCAACTACTAATCTGCCGAATGCATCTTTGTTTGAATTAGGGTACTCTATGCGTTTTTTGATATCTTTAATTGTAACAAGACCTTTTAGAAATCCTTCTTCATCAATAATAGGGAGTTTTTCTATTTTATGCTTATGCATAATATCTGCTGCATCATCAAGAGAAATGCCTTTTGTAGCCGTAATTAAAGGCATTTTAGTCATAACTTCACTTGCTAGTTTGCTCATGTCTTTTTCAAATCTCATGTCGCGATTTGTTAAAATACCTAAAAGTTTATTATGTTCGTCAATAACAGGAACGCCGGAGATTTTGTATTCGCCCATAAGTGCATCAGCATCAGCAAGCGTTGCATCCGGATGAACAATAATAGGGTCTATAATAATTCCACTTTCACTCTTTTTAACTTTGTTGATTTGTTTACATTGAGCTTTGATATCCATATTTTTATGAATAATACCAATTCCGCCAAGTCTAGCCATAGCAATGGCTGCGCGATACTCTGTAACTGTGTCCATTGCAGCAGAGACCATGGGAATATTGAGGCTGATATTACGGGTTAGTTGGGTTTTTAAAGAGACCTCTTTTGGCAATACTTCAGAATACTGCGGTACTAATAATACATCTTCAAACGTTAATGCTCTTGTGCGAATTCTCATGATAATCCTTTGGGTTATAAAAATCATTTATGTTGCTATAAAAATTCTTTGGATTATAGCTTTTTTGTGGTTAAAAAGAGGTAAAGCCTTTTTAATTCCCAAGTTGCAGAAGTTCTGTAACATTTGTCTGTTATAGTTTCATAATATAAACAATGGAGAAAAATATGGCTTATTTTGATAATGTAAAAGTGAATGATGAACTATTTGGAATGGTATTTGGTGGCGGAAAAGTAACACGTGTATTTGAGGAGAGTTATTATAAGATTATGGTAACTTTCAAAAATGGTTACGAAATTCCTTACACGGAGGATGGCATTCCAAAATGGGGTAAATTCAAAGAACAAACTATTTTTTATAAAAAAGATATTGATTTAACAGATATTGATTTTGCTCCTGTTACAAAAGTTTTATCTCCAAAGAAAATCATCAAACTTCGAGAGAAAAAACGACTAGAAGTAAAACTTCCTTCGGGTATCTGGAGTGATTATGGCAAATGTGTAAAAAAGTATGTTCAAGAGATGTTGGAAAAAGAAAATTACCATTTATTTAGAAAAAAAGAGGAAAAAAAGAGTTAGCTTTGGTACGCAAAACTATACTTTTTTAAGCATAGTTTTTTAAGAGAAGCAAGCCTCTAGTGTATATATTGAAGCTGTTTTTCCAGACCAAGCGCACCATCAAAAAGTGTCTGTTCATCGTAGGCTTTAGCGATAAGTTGTAGACCGACAGGCATGTTGTTCACCGTTTTTGAGACAGGAAGGGCAAGCGCGGGAAGACCTGCCAAATTTACACTAATAGTATAAATATCGCTCAAATACATCTCCATCGGGTTTGAAAGCTCTCCAAATTTGTTTGCAACAGTCGGTGCGACAGGCGAAAGTATTAAGTCAACATCTTTAAATATTTTTGCGTATTCATCTTTGATAAGGTGGCGGACTTTTTGTGCTTTTACATAATACGCATCATAATATCCGCTTGAGAGTACGAAGTTTCCAAGCAAAATACGGCGTTTTACTTCATCGCCAAAACCGTTGCTACGAGTTTGAATAAAAGTATCTTCCAAGTTTTTACCGACTATGCGGTTTCCATATCTGATACCGTCATATCTAGCCAAGTTTGTTGTAGCTTCGGCGGTTGCAGTTATATAATAAGCCGAGATGTCAAATTTTGCATCCATCATCTCTTTTTCAACTATTGTATGACCCAAATCTTTTAGTGCTTGCACCGCTTTTGCGTAAGCATCTTTTATATCTTGACTCGCCTTTTCTATATACTTTGGAAGAATGGCGATACGAAGTTTGCGACTTGCATCTAGCTTGTCGGATACTTTGTCACTCATCTCAGCCGAAGTTGAGTCTTTCTCATCATGTCCGCTGATGATGTCATACAAAATTGCGGCATCTTCAACATTTTGAGTCATCGGTCCAATCTGATCAAGGCTTGAAGCATAGGCACCTAAACCATAACGGCTCACACGTCCATAAGTAGGTTTCATCCCGACAATACCGCAAAATGCTGCAGGTTGACGGATACTTCCGCCCGTGTCACTTCCAAGTGCAGCAATAGCTAAACCCGCAGCAACGGCCACAGCAGAACCTCCAGAACTTCCACCGGGAACACAATCTTCGGCATGTGGATTTAAAGTTTTACCGTAAAAGCTAGACTCAGTCGTAGAACCCATAGCAAACTCATCCATATTTGTTCTTCCAAAAGGAGTCAAACCAGCGAGCGCCATTTTGTTGATAACAGTTGCATTGTAGGGAGAAATATAGCCTTGAAGAATGTTCGAGCCCGAAGTTACCGACCAATCTTTTACCTGAATGTTGTCTTTAATAGCGATAGGAATACCATCGCCTGCATTGTTTACATCTATGTAAGCATTTAACTCGGGGCGAGCTTCAATTTTGGCTTTTAAATCTTCTTTAAATTTGTTTAATTCGTCTTTACTTAATTTTAGAGCTTCTTTTAATGTAATCACTACTTTTCCTGTCTTCATAAATTATTGGTTGCATTATAGCAAAATGTGTTTATTTTTTCTTTAGCTTTTGTCCTGAGCTTTGCACTTGAGCGTTTTAATTGGTCTGTTTTTTGGTTAAATTTTCATATTTTTCAAACGCAAAGCATTTATAATGACCGATACCGAACTAAAGCTCATAGCCGCTGCAGCTATAATAGGGGAGAGCAGGAGCCCAAAAAATGGATACAAAACTCCAGCGGCGATAGGGATACCCACGCTATTATAAAAAAATGCAAAAAACAGATTTTGTCTGATGTTTTTCATAATGGCATGACTGAGCTTTCTTATTTTTAAAATGCCAAGAAGATTCCCTTTGATGAGTGTGATTCCGGCACTCTCTATTGCCACATCCGTGCCCTCTCCCATGGCAATGCCTACATCTGCTTGAGCCAGCGCCGGAGCGTCATTTATACCATCGCCTGCCATCGCCACGATGGCACCCTCTGCCTGCAATTGTTTAATAATTTCTGCCTTTTCATGAGGAAGCACATTGGCATATACTTTCATAATATTGAGTTTTTTGGCTACGGCGTGAGCGGTTGTGTCGTTGTCGCCACTAATCATGACAACATCAACACCTTCATTTTTGAGTGCTTGAATCGCTTGGGCTGATGTCTCTTTTATGGGGTCTTCAATCCCTATAATACCGGCTAATTTAGAATCAATAGCCAAGAAAATCACTGTATTTCCCTCTTGACGCAATTGATGGACTTCCTCAATAATCTCCTCCGTTGAAATACCCAAACTTTGAAAAAACTTCTCACTGCCCAGAGCAATTTTTTTATTATCAATTTCGCCTTCTATTCCCTTTCCCGTAGTCGCGTTAAAAGAGTCAACTTCACTCAAAAGTACATTTTCTTCTTTGGCTTTGTTTACTACCGCCTCTGCCAAAGGGTGCTCACTCGCACGCTCCAGACTTGCTGCATAACGCAAGGCTTCTTTTGTATCTATGCCATGTAACATTTTAAAAGTTGTAAGCGTTGGCTTGCCTTGGGTTAATGTTCCGGTTTTATCAACTACAAGCGTAGTGACTTTTTCCATCAGCTCTATTGTCTGAGCATCTTTGACCAATACGCCTTCTAGTGCCGCCCGACCGGTTCCTATCATGATAGAAATAGGTGTTGCCAAGCCCAAAGCGCAAGGACAGGCGATTATCAATACAGAAACTGCCGCTACAACAGCATATGCCAAGCGAGGCTCGGGTCCAAAAAACAACCATCCCGTAAAAGCTAAAAGTGCAGATAACACAACAGCCGGAACAAAATAGCTTGAGACTGTGTCTGTAAGCTTTTGAATCGGAGCACGCGAACGCTGTGCGCGTGCCACCATCTCCACAATCTGCGCGAGCATAGTATTCTTTCCTACACGACTTGCACGCATGATAAGTGTGCCGTTTTTGTTCAGTGTGGCACCTATTAACAAGTCCTCAACTGTTTTTGCGACAAGAATTGGTTCTCCCGTAATCATGGATTCGTCAATATTGCTTTGCCCTTGTGTTACGACTCCGTCAACCGGTATTTTTTCACCCGGTTTAATCCGCAAAAGGTCACCCACTTCAACTTGTTCAAGAGGAACATCCCTCTCATTTCCCTCTTCATCAACGAGGTGTGCTTGTTTGGGAGAAAGACTCAGAAGGGTCTTGATGGCACTGTTCGTTTTGCTCCGCGCACTCAGCTCCAATACCTGACCCAGAAGCACCAAAGTATTAATCATGGCGGCTGCTTCAAAATAGACATGTACCAAACCGGAGTCGGTCTGCATTAAGGGTGGAAAAATATTTGGTAAAAAGAGTGCGATGATGCTGTATATCCATGCAGTTCCCACGCCGATGGCAATGAGGGTAAACATGTTGAGGTTCCACGTAACAAGCGATTTATATCCGCGCACAAAAAAAGGGTATCCGCCCCAGAGGACAACAGGTGTTGCAAAAAGAAATTGAAACCATTGAATGCTTTTCATACTGACGGGCAGATATTGCGGAGCAAAATCACCTATCATGGCAACTATAAAAACCGGCAGCGACACAATCGCACTTATCCAAAAACGGCGGTTCATATCATGAAGTTCACTATTGTCTTCAGGAGTTTCTACACTCACAGGTTCAAGAGCCATCCCGCATTTCGGGCAGCTTCCGGGATAATCTTGGCGAATTTCCGGATGCATTGGACATGTATAATAATTTTGCTCAATAGTACAAGAGTTATCTTCGCAACTTATATTTTCATCTTTACTCACAACGGACCTCCTATTTTATAGCATCTCTTTTTCTTTTATACTCTTCGTCATCAATCTCGCCGTTTGCATATCTTTTGTCAAGTATATCTTTAGCCGATAAGGTATTATCCTTCTCCTATAAAAAATCGGCAATGAGAAAGTATATCAAAAAAGTCAATATTGATTATAATTTATCATAGGACACCTCTAAAAACCACTAAAAAAGCAGCCTAAATTAACCCGTTTTGTTTTTTTAACTTTTCAAACTTTATTGTTTGAAAAATTATCTCATTTTTTTCACTTTATCAAAATGTTGGTTAAAGAGTGATTGTCCTTGGCTTTTAGAGGTGCCCTTAAATTTAAAGGTTCAAGCAGTTTCTCAATTTCATTCATATTTCATACTCCTTTTTTCAAATTTTTATATCTTTAATTTTTTACTCCCATTATAGTCAGCTAAGCGTAAATAACTCTTTAAGAAGCTTTTCTTGCTCGTTTTTTTCATAATTAAACTTAAACTCAATCTCTTTGAGATAATAAAAAAAGTTTTTACCGGCAACCCCTTTATACTTCAAAATGGACTTTTCAAAAAAGAGCCAAAACTGTGTGATAAGATTTTCCCTTTTTTGTGTTTTGGAGATTTTATTGTAGATCATAAATTTTGAAAATTCTTTGAAGTAAGCTTCTCCGGCATCATCTTCTAAAAACTGGTTTTTATATTTATTTAAATTTGGCATAAGCAGGTTGTAGACTTTGTTTTCGTAATGAAATGTCAAAAAGTTTTGCGCATCAAAAATGTTCTCTTTGATTTTTTTCTTGCTTTTTTCAAGGTAGACATATTCATCATATTCTATGACTGTTTTATCTCTGTACTCTTCTTCCAAAAAGCTTGCGATAAGCTGACGGAAGAGTTCGCATCTCTTTTTTACAGTTGTATAACTAATGGCTAGTTTTTTACTTGATTCGTTCACTGTGAGATTTTCGCAAAAACACTTTATAAGTTCCAAATCGGTTTTTATTTTTGCAGGGGAGAACTTTTTTTTACACCTTGCACACTT
>MNYP01000143.1 GCA_001873135.1 Helicobacteraceae bacterium CG2_30_36_10 | reverse complement strand
CTACTGGACCTCTTTGTTTATCCATAGTTGAAAAATGTTTAGTTTAATCAACCACTCCGCAGCCAATCCATTCAAAAAATGAGTCGTGTTTTCCATTGATGCCTGGAGATATATCTGATTGAGGTTTAATCCAAAACTTCTCAGAACTTCTATTTTTTATAATTGCGACAAAGAGATCGGCAGGGGCAGGAATTGCCATTAAGTAATAAATATTAATTAGGTGAGAACGGAACAATTCATCAAATTCAACACCGAAATCTGTATAGTGATCATCTCCATACCACCAAAACCAATCTGAACACTCAGCTGCTAAAAAATGTTCTACAATTTTTGATTTAGTTGTTTCATCTAAAGTAACCTTATGATGTTCATAATCTCTTTTTGTTGTAAATATAAGTTCCCATGCTCTTGTTTTTTCGCTGTGACCTACCCATGTATTAAATGAACCATGGATCCAGCTTCCGGGAGCCAAATATGAGAGTTCTCTGGAAGGTTGTTTTACAACATCATCCATATGAACGGTCTCACACCAAGTACAATATTTTAAATCACTATACAGTGCATTAAAAAAATCAAACCCATTGTTGTCAAAAAACTCCCAAGCATTCTCACCGTCTAGTATAATAAATACGGTACTGTCTTGATTTAAATGTTGAATTTTTTCTAATTCACTCATAAAATGTTTAGAAGCACTGTATGAGTCTTGATGTCTATAGTTAAACCCGATTAAATCGCTTAAATTGTGGTCTCTAAAACCAATAGTCATACCATTGTAATCATAAGAACTGTATAAAGCTTCTCTATGATTGGAATTTAAAGATTTAAACAATACCTCTTCATCTGTAGCAATCCACTTAATTCCACATGATTTTAGTAATTTAACACTACTCTCATCAACGGCACCTTCTGCAGGCCAAAAGCCAACAGCGTCATATCCAAAGGTCTCTTTAAATAGTTCCTGTGCCCGTTGAACTTGTAAAAGAGCATCCTCTTCAAGTTTGACATATTCTTTGGGTATATTTGTATTAATATTAGCCTTTACGGCATTTCCCATATCCATAAGAAGTGGCAGAATAGGATGATTAAGAGGAGTTGTTGAAATAGTTACAATCCCATCTTTATGAAGGTTAGCATAATAATCAAAAATACCTGACACAAAATTAGACAACTCCTTCAATAAGAGATGCTTATCTTCGTTTGAATAATTTCTTTGCTTTTTTATTAAATTTATAACTATCTCATTATTGGTACGTAAATAAACCCCACACCATGACAGGATAAAAAGAACTTCTAAATCAATTAACTCTGTATTATTAAAACGCTCTTGAGAGTGAAGTTCAGCATATCTTTCAAATGGTTGAACCATAGTATCAAACTGAGTGCTTTTACAAATTTTAATAACCCAATTTCTCTCCTCTTCTTCTAATAATGAAGCATTTTTTAGCCACAGGGCCAAAAATTTATCTGACTCTTGTGGATTGTTATAATAAAGTTTTAACTGCTGTATAAGAGGTGCAGTTATGTTAAAGGTAGCCTTCAAAGTCTCATGCCTGGCCATCATCCACGGCATATCATAATAATCTTTTATTGCATGTAAAAATACCCACGGCATTTGTATAATACCACTTGAATCACGATAATCCGGCTGATGCATATGCCATATAAAACTAAGTTTCAATATATTTCCTTACTTTGCTGACCATTCAGCTATTTTGGCGCTATATTTTTCATAAATAGCTACTCCATTGCTCTCGTCTATAGCTTGTATATATATATTTAAATGGTCACTATACTGGTCTGGAATCATTAAAATCCAATCATTTTTATCTTCCCAAATCTTAACACCATCCTCTGAAGATGACTTTTTACCCTTAGAATCTTCAAGAAATTTCCTCATCATTTTACCTTTTAAGGCTTGCCAACAATCTATTTTAAAAGTTTTATAGTAAAAATCATCAATAACTTTTGAAAGATCTGATATTTTTATGTTATGGCAACTTAATAGTTCCATAATTTTAAGACTTGCATACATTGCATCACGCGTATATCCAAAATCTGTAAAAGCAAAGTTTCCGTCTACTGTAGCAATCAAATCATACTCTTTAAGCTCTGCCGCTTTGAGATTGCTGTATTTACCTCTTGTGATATCTAAGTTTGCAAACTCTTTTATATCTGGAGCCCATGTTGGTAAAAATACTCTTTTTTCACTCTCTTTAGCATCTATATTTAAAAGACCGAGAACACTATAAAGCGCTTGTATTTTATTAAGAACATCTCCTTCTTCGGTGATTAAAGTAAGTTTTTGAGCATTTGGGAAAATAATCAAACCCATATCGTACTCTAAACTCTGTACAATTTTAGATATATTAGCCTGTGCATGTTTTTCCAAACCTGAAACATTCGCTAATTTTTTCTCATCATAGTATGCATTTAAAACTATATTTTCAAGGCCCAATTCATTGAGCATTACTGGGAAAATATCAGAGGTAGTTCCATGCATTAAATCAACTACTACTTTAAAGTTTCCGCATTTTATAATTCCGTTATCAATCTTTTTCTCTATTGCATTTTTATAATTTGCACACTCAATATTATAAGTACTGTCTATAATGGTACCGATTTTAGTAAAATCTACCCGACGAAATTTTTCTGTAAAAAATGCTTTTTCTATCCCTTTTGCAGAGTTAGAATCTATTCTTATAGCTTCTTCATTAAAGAGTGTAATTTCAGAACTTGTAGTATCTGTTATACATCTTTTAAAATGAACTCCCCCGATTAAGTTATCATCATTAGCAAGAGTAAATCTCAGTACTGAAGGTGCTGCACTCTTGATATCTAAAACATTTATTCCCGCAGAGAGTAAACCTCCTAAAAAGGCACGTTTAAGCATACGAGAACTTTTATCTTCGTCACGACCAACTATAACTGTAGAGTTTACAGGGAGCTGTGCGGCAAATGCTTCGGCTAATTTTGTAGCCATCTCGCATGAAAGTTCAACATTGCTTTTACCGTTCACGCTTCCGCTTTCAAAAATAGAATTTTTATATTTGCTGCCTAAAATAAGGTTATGGCTAACAATCGAAGCAGGTTCAATTTTTTTGTCTGGCCAAATTGTAACATCTTGCTCAAATGAGGTCAATTCACCCACTTCACAGCCTTGTGCCAAAATGAGCCCTGCTTTGGCTGTTACATTTTTACCAATCACATTGTTGTTGCATATTACGCAGTTGTCTAAGGAAACATTTTTTTCGACAACGATATCTTCCCAAAAAACACTATTTCGTATTTTACAAGATTCGCCTATAGTAACGTTTTCGCCTAAAACAACATTATTTAGTTTTGTATTTTTTCCGACTTTTACATTTTTGCCTAAAACTACCGTTCCAATAATTTCAACCGAAGAATCTAAAGTACATTCACCCAAAGCATATAAAATTCCATCTGAATACTTTGTTTGTACCCCTGATATTTTAAGATTAACTCTATTGTTTAAAATATCCTCATAAACTTCTCTATAGCTCTCAGGGTTACCGACATCACGCCAGTATCCGCTTAAATTATAAGCCATTAAAGGAATTCCTTTTTTCATAAGTGAAGGAAACAGATCTTTTGCAAAATCAAAATCTTCATTTTTAGGAATAAAATCTAAAATTTCCGGTTCAATAATATATATACCGGTATTAATAGTGTCACTAAAAACTTCACCCCAACTTGGCTTTTCTAAAAATTTTTCAATAATATTATCTTCATTTGCAATAACAACACCAAACTGTAAAGGGTTCTCGACAGAAGTAAGACCGATAGAAAGTTTAGATTTTTTAGACTCATGAAAGTCCATTAACTTTTTAAAATCAAAGTCTGTGACCAAGTCACCACTGATGATAATAAAATTTTCATCATCAATAAGATTCTGAGCCAATTTAACAGCACCTGCCGTCCCATAATCATCATCTGGAACAACATAGCTGATTTTAATACCAAAATCACTGCCATCTTTAAAATGGTCTTGAATAATTTCAGGTTTAAAATACAAAAGTACAATAAACTCAGTTATGCCTAAATCTTTAAGCATCATCATTGTGTGTTCCATCATAGGTTTATCTACGATTGGCAACATTGGCTTTGGTCTTGAGTGTGTAAGTGGTTGTATTCTTGTTCCAAATCCACCTGCCATTACTACTGCTTTCATTTAACTCCTTTTTAATCTAAATAATTTATCGCATTTAAAAGATGCTCAGGTAACTGATATTTATTAGATACCACATCTTCAATCTCCATAAAACTAAATTCACCCTTATTAAATACAACAACTTTGTTAGAGTCGTTGTGAGAAAGTAAATAATCAACAGCCTGAATTGTAAAATCAAAAGCCATCATTCTATCATATACGGTAGGGTTTCCCCCTCTTTGAATATGTCCTAAAATACTTACTCTCGTCTCTAGTCCTAATTTATCTTGAATCCATGCATGGGTCTCAGATGTTTTTTTAGAGCCCTCCGAGATAATAGCTAGAATATAATTTCGCCCATCTTTTATTTCTTGGATTAATTTCTTTTCTAATTCATCACGCTTAAATTCAACTTCTGGAATAATACAAATTTCAGCTCCACTAGTCACAGAAGACAACACAGCTAAATAACCGCAATCTCTTCCCATAACTTCAATTAAAAAAGCACGATTAAACGATGCTGCCGTATCTCGTATTTTATCAAGGGCATCTCTAATTACATTTAATGCCGTATCAACTCCTAGACAATACTCTGTTCCATAAATGTCATTATCTATAGTACTTGGTATTCCAACGAAATTTATATCGAATTCTGAGCTAAACCTTTGCATTGCACGAAAAGAACCATCTCCGCCAAGGACCACTATGCCTTGAATATCATGAGCTTTAAGATTATTAAATGCTTGAAGACGGTATTCATATTCAAAAAAACGTTTTGAGCGGGAAGAGCGAATAATAGTTCCGCCAATGTGAACTATTCCTGCCACAGCTTGATGCGTTGCTTTTTTTATTTTATTATCAATTAAGCCCTCTAAACCGTCATAAATCAGATAGGACTCTTCACCTTTTTTTTGCGAATAATCAACAAATTTTTTTATAGCCGGGTTCATTCCTGGTGCATCGCCACCTGAGCACATCACTGCTAATGCCATTGTTTCAGCCTTGTCTTTTGGGTCATTTCATTAAGCCTTATAATCAAACATTTCAACATAATATTCATTTGCCATTCTTCCTGAATCAAATTCTGGAACAATCTCTTTCATTGCACTTTTCATTATTTTGACCCATTCTTCCGGTTTATCATAATAGATAGGAATTATCGTATTTTCTAGAATATCCATCATGTTTTTGTTGTCTTGTTTATCTTGTTCAGCCGAGCTTAGCTTATAATCAACTTCAGGAATTGTGAATGCATTTTTACCGTCTTTTGCAAATTCTGGATGCCATCCGTCATTAATTGAAAAGTGGATTGAGCCATTCATGCTTGCTGTCATACCACTTGTACCACTAGCCTCTCTCGTAATTCTTGGAGTATTTAACCAAATATCGCTCCCTTGCTTCATCAATTTAGATAGAGCCAATTCATACCCTACTAAAATAGCTATATTTTTGTATCTATGACCAAGATGAACTAATTCATTAAAAATATCCATTGCACCATAATCAGTCGGGTATGGTTTACCGGCCCATATTATCTGAACAGGCTTTTTGGTATTTTCAATTAAGCCGATAAATCTATCAAAGTCATATTTCAATAAACCTGGACGCTTGTACTCAGCAAATCGTCTTGCCCAAACTATTGTTAATATTTCTGGGTCAAATAATTTACCGGTTTGGTCAGCCACTTCCTCAAATAGTTTCTTTTTAAGGTGTTTCTTTCTAGCCACTAATTCATAATCTTCATGTTCATCTAAGGCACGTAGAAGTGGTTTATCTGTCCAGTATTTCTTATTTTGAGCATTTGTGATAGATATAATCTCACATTTACCCTCTATATCCTTCCACATATCTTGAGAAACAATACCATGTATTTTTGAAACAGCATTTGACCTTTTAGCGCTTCGAAGTGCGCCTACAGTTAGACTAAAGTTATCGTCATGTTCATAACCACTAATATTACGAACAGTATTTAAACTATTGCCGGCAAAGAAACCCATATCATGAAGTACCTGTATATTATGTACTTCATTACCGGCAGCCTCTGGTGTGTGAGTAGTGAAAACTACATGCTTTCTTAACTCTTTAATATCGTTAAAACGACTGTATAGTTCATATACAAGAGGAAGAGCGTGTCCCTCATTCATATGATAAATATCTACTTTATGATTTATAGCTTCAAGGACTTTAGTTCCGCCTATCCCAAGAACTATCTCTTGCGCTATACGAGTTTTTTCGTCTCCATCATAAAGCCTATGGGTAATAGCACGAGACAAATAGTCATTTTCGTCAGTATCTGTTGAGAGTAAAATCATTGGAGCTGAGCCAAAAATTTCTGGACGAAGCAAGAATGCTTTTATTCTTACATCTTGATGATTAATTTTAATAACCACTTTTATAGGTAATTCTTCTAAAAATGAATAGAATTTTCTTGTATACATCGGTTTAAGAGTACGGTCTTCATTGCGAGTTTGGTCATAATAAGCAAAGCTCCACAACATTCCAACTCCGACTACATTTTGTTGTAAATCATATACACTTCGCATATGTGACCCTGCAAGAAAGCCTAAGCCGCCAGAGTATATTTTAAGAGCTTGGTCAATCGCAAATTCCATTGAGAAGTAAGCTACGCTAGTAGCATATTTTTTATCGATGTCGTATGTATGAAGTTTCATTAATTTACCTTAAGAGTTTTCTAAATTTTTATATAAAATTTGTTTACCTAATTCAACACCCGGTTGATTATAAGTATTTACTTTAAACATTGCGCCGAGCAGTGATGTCAATAGCTCAAAATAAACTATCAATTCTCCAATATTATTCTCTGAAATAAAGTCTAAAGTAATGGCATCTGTATTTACGCCAGATTGGATTACACTTTGCATAGTTGCTTCGCACTGTGCATTTATAAGAGTGTTAAAACTTTTGTTATTAATAAAATTAGTTTTCTCAATTCCATAAAGTGTAATATCCGGCACTAAAAGATTGTTTTTAAAATCTTCTATATTTATAAAAGTTAAACTTTTATCTTTTGGACCTTCTATAACTAACTGTAAAAAAGAGTGCTGATCAACAGCGCCTATAATACCGATAGGTGTAAGCCCTACTCTGTTGCCATCTTGGTCTATTTTGCCTAGAGATTCACCCCAAAGTTGAACGTACCATTTTGTCAAATCTTCAAGTCTGTCAGCATACGAAAACACAACATTTATGCTTTGCGTTTTTGAGTTTTCATAAAAAGAATATGCTTTTTCTAAAAGGTGGTCTTCTTTACCTTCGAAAAATCTTGATATAAAACCCTCTGCGCCATTGAGTAATTTAGTCATATCGTATCCGGCAAGGGCAAGAGGAACGACGCCAACAGCACTTAAAACTGAAAAACGACCACCAACATTATCTGGAATATTAAACTCATGAAATTTATGGTGCTGTGCAAAAACTGAAAGTGAAGAGCCTTTGTCTGTAATAGCAAAAATGCGATTATTATCAGCATCCATATCTATTTTACAATAATCAACAATTGTCTTAAATGTAGAAGTTGTTTCAATGGTTGAGCCAGATTTAGAAATAAGGAAAAAGCAAGCTTTTTCTTTTTTGATTTTAATCAGATTTTCCGTAATAGTAAGAGGGTCAGAGTTTTCAAAAAAAATAATTTCTTTGGCATGTGGAGTGATAGGACGAAGAATAGTGTTTATAGCTTTTATACCTAAAGATGAGCCACCAATACCCATAATTACTATCTGTTCAAAAGAAGATGTATCAATCTCTTTTAACTGTTCAATGAGCTGTAATGACAGAGTTGGTAGTTTATAATACCCAACTCTGTCACTTTTTATTTCATCATTTACAACTTCAACGGCATCATTTATTATCTTTTTAGACTCAGAGGACTGAGTAGCTAAAAAATGCTTGTTGAATATTAACATTATTTATTTCCGACAAACACACACATATCAACTAAGCGACTGCTGTATCCCCATTCGTTATCGTACCAAGCTAATACTTTTACAGTTTTTCCATCAACAACACTTACCATGTCGGGAATGAAAGTTGAACTGTATGTACTGCCAATGAAGTCGCTTGATACTCTTTTGTCATTATCTACTTCAAGTAAGCCTTTAAAGCTACCTGCTGCAGCCTTTTCCATAGCGGCGATAATATCTTCTTTTGTTACATCTACTTTTAAGTTCGCAGTTAAATCAACTACAGAAACATCCGCAGTTGGAACTCTCATAGCGTAACCGTTTAGTTTACCTTTAAGTTGAGGCATTACTAAACTAATCGCTTTTGCAGCACCCGTTGTAGTTGGAATCATATTGATAGCAGCAGCTCTTGCTCTTCTCATATCTGAACTATGTTTTACGTCTAAAACATTTTGGTCGTTTGTGTATGAGTGAATTGTTGTCATCAGTCCATTAACGATTCCGAATTCATCATCTAAAACTTTACAGATAGGCGCTAAACAGTTTGTTGTACAGCTTGCATTTGAGATAATTGCCTCACCTTTATACTCATCTGTATTTATATTAAGCACATAAGTTGGAGTATCATCTTTTGCAGGAGCCGACATAACAACTTTTTTAACGCCATTTTGCAAGAAAGCTTGTGCTTTTTCTGTCGTTAAAAATACACCAGTGCACTCAATAACAAGCTCAGCACCACAACTGCCGAAATCAACTTTAACAGGATCTCTTTCACTAAACATTGTTACGTTTTTGCCATTAATTTCAATTGTATTGTCATCAATAACTTTTGCACTGATTCCTTTATGAACAGAATCATATTTTAACAAGTATGCGAGCATCTCTGGCTTTGCAGTAGTATTTAATGCGACCAACTCAACATCCGTTCTTTCGCTTACAATCTTTGCAACAATAACACCAATTCTACCAGTTCCGTTTATAGCTACTTTTAGTGACATGACACTCCCTCGTTTTTTACTAATTTATTTAAATATTTTATACTATTTCAGATTAATTTATCTTTGATTGATAAAAATATTTTTATATCTGTTATAAAAATATTTCTAAGGCAACGTCAAAGCTAAATTTTTGAAATTGATTGCATAATGAGAAGTATACCAGCTATTTATTACCGTTTATGTCATTTAGTGGTTATTTTTCATTCAATTACATTAATATGCTTAAAAAAGAAGTTATTTAACTTTAGAAATATCAAAAAACAGTTGAAGTTATAAATTTTTATATGCTTATAATTATAATTAAACTAAGATATCGACACTATTTATCAGAAGGTATTGTATGGATTTTTTATTTAACACAAATGTACAGTTTTTTATAGCAGCTTATCTTGTCGGTGGAATTCCTTTTGGTCTTTTGCTTGCTAAAAAATTTGCCGGTGTGGACGTTAAGGCGAGTGGAAGCGGCAGTATCGGTGCTACGAATGTCCTAAGAGTTGTCAAAGAGAGTAACCCTGCCCTTGCAAAAAAGCTTGGAGTAGCCACTTTAGCTCTTGACGCTCTTAAGGGTGCTCTTGTTTTAGCACTCGCTTATTTTCTTGGACTAAGTGAAGCTACTCTTTGGGGTATAGCTGTTTTAGCCGTTGTTGGACACTGTTTTTCTCCATACTTGAATTTTGAAGGCGGCAAAGGCATAGCAACCGGAATGGGTGTCATGATGTTTATGCTTCCGTATGAAACAACTATCGCTCTAGTTGTCTGGGCCATCGGTGCGAAGACTATCCGTATATCTTCGGTCTCATCACTTACCGGGGTTGCAGCACTTTTAGTTTCGAGTTTTTATATCCATCCAGAGATGGCTCATGCGCCGGTTGTAATTATAATGTTTTTACTTTTTTACAAACACATACCAAATATCATTCGTTTAGTTAAAGGTAAAGAGAAAAGAGTAGTTTAATGACTATTCATATTGAAGATTTAAAGTTTCAATGTATTATTGGAATTTTAGATTTTGAAAGAAAGAAAAAGCAGGATGTTATAGTTAATATTACCATTGAATATGAGAATACAAACGGCTTTATTAACTATGTTGATATTGTAGAAATTCTAAAGACAAACATGATAGAAAATGAATTTTTACTTATAGAAGATGCTTTAGAGAACCTAAATTTAAAGTTAGTTAAAGAATACAGTGCGATAAAAAACATCAATCTTAAGATAACGAAACCATCTATTTTACCCGACTGCAAGGTAAGTGTAAGCAATTATTATAAAATCAAATCTTAATTAGAAATTAAAGTTTTATTAAATAAAGTTGAATTATTCTTTAAAGTTTCCTAAAATTATGATATCATTTCGGCAAAATATATACATATAGGAAATAATTAATGCGTATTCTAATTATAGAAGATGAAGTTACATTAAACAAAATGCTTGCTGAGGGCCTTAAAGAATATGGTTACCAAAGTGATGTTGTTGAGACTCTTAAAGATGGTGAGTATTACTTAGATATTCGCAATTACGATTTAGTCCTTATGGATTGGATGCTTCCGGATGGAAATTCTGTTGACATTATTGGTGATATTAAATCAAATACTCCAAAAACTGTTGTCGTTGTATTATCTGCTAGAGATGATAATGAAAGTGAAATTGAAGCGCTTAGAAGCGGTGCTGATGATTATATCAGAAAGCCGTTTGATTTTGATGTTTTAATTGCTCGTATTGAAGCTCGTTTACGTTTTGGCGGAAGCAACATCATCGAAATCGATGACTTGATTATCAACCCTGAAGAGGAAAAAATTACATACAAAGAACAAGAGATAGAACTCAAAGGCAAGCCTTTTGAAGTTCTCACTCACTTAGCTCGTCACCGTGATCAAATTGTTTCAAAAGAACAACTGCTTGACGCAATCTGGGAAGAGCCGGAACTTGTTACTCCAAACGTAATTGAAGTTGCTATTAACCAAATTAGACAAAAAATGGATAAGCCATTAGGAATCACAACTATTGAAACTGTTCGTCGTCGTGGTTACCGTTTTTGTTTCCCTAAAGAAGTTAATTAGTTCCTTTTCTAAACTGCAGCCCTTTTGGGCTGAACCTCCAAACTCTTATCTTTTAAATCTACTTTTGTTATAATAACAAACACTTGTGAGTAAGGTAAAAATATGTTTTCAAAAAGAAGTATTAGGCGTAGTTTTTTAATTAAACTCATCTTTGCATCAGCCTCTCTCATCTTTATATTTTCATCTATTTTATACTTTTATATAGAGAAATCAATTTATGATGAAAAACGTCAAGAACTGCTTCACTATGCCAAAAATATAGCCAACAATAAATCTATTGAGCAAATAGGGATATTTTCAGACTCACAATTAAGTTTAAGTGTTGAAATTATTTATCTCAAAAAGCCTGAAGTAAATGTTGACTTATATGAAGATACAGTAGAAAAATCAACATACTTAACTCTCATTTATCCATTTAATTTAAAAGATATCAGCTACCTCAAAGTTACAAAAGAGATTACTCCAACCAAAATACTGCTAGATAAAATTCTTCACTATATTTTTATAATAAATATTGCAGGTTTTTTGCTTGTTATTATATATGCTATCGGGCTTTCAAAAATGTTAGTAATACCAGTTAAAACTCTTAGCTCAAGACTCTCCAATATGAATGAACATCTTATGAAACCCATTATAATAAAAGAACTACCAGAAGAGTTTGAACCACTTGGGGTCACTATAAATCATTTAATATCTAGAATACAGAACTTTGTTAAGTATCAAAAAGAACTCTTTATAGGAACTGCGCATGAACTTAAAACTCCACTAGCTGTAATCAAATTAAAGAACCAAGTAACTTTAATTAAAAAACGTTCACCTGAAGAGTATATAGATGCACTTAAGGTAACTAACAGGACTATTGACGAAATGAATATTATCGTCTCTAATATACTTAATATTGGTCGTCAAGAGGGGGCACAGTTTGATAAACCTGTTGAAGCTGACATAATAGCTCTGCTTAAACAAAAAGCGGAAGATTTTAAACTATTAGCAGAGAGCGAAGGCAAAGAGTTACACACTGATTTTCAACCAAATAGTTTTATGACTATGATTCAGGTGACCCTCTTAAATCAAATAATTCAAAACTTTTTACAAAATGCTTTAAAATTCACTCCTACGGATAAACCGGTAACTCTTAAAAGTTCACTTGATGATGCTGGATTGCTTATAGAAGTAATAGATGAAGGGTGCGGAATTGATGAAACGGTAGACCTCTATGCCCCTTTTAAAAGACAGGGAAATAAGTCTGGGGTAGGACTAGGACTCTTTTTAGCAAAAAGTGGAGCTGATGCACTCGGAGCCAAAATTAAAATTAAAAATAGAACCGATGGTGTTGATGGGACAGTCGCTTCTTTACAATTAAATTCAAAACTTTCATGCAATATTCCAAGAAAGAAGTAGAATTAAATAATTTAAAAAATAATAAAGCTATATTCTGATATAAATCGGTCACGAAAAATTATAGATAATATAGATAAGGTTTAACAATGGCTTTGATAATAAATGATGAATGTATAGCATGTGATGCTTGTCGCGAAGAGTGCCCAACTACAGCGATTGAAGAGGGTGATCCGATTTACTTTATAGACCCTGACAGATGCACGGAATGTGTTAATGTATATGACGAACCCGCCTGTATATCAGTTTGTCCTGTTGACTGTATAGTCCCAGACAAAGACAATGTTGAATCAATAGCAGAGCTACAGTTTAAGTATCGAAACCTACAAGACGAAGAATAAAGGCTACTCAATGGCAAAACGAGTAGCAGTCATAGATATTGGTTCTAACTCGATTAGAATGGTAATTTATGAAAAAACGAGTCGTTTTGCATTTCATCTACTTCATGAAGCAAAAAGTAAGGTGAGAATTTCTGAAAATGCTTATAAAAACAATGGTAATCTTCAAGAAATTCCCATGCAGAGAACCTTTGATACTCTTGAGGGTTTTATAAATATTGCCGCCTCATTTAAGGCTAGAAAAACACTCTGTGTTGCAACTTCAGCACTTAGAGATGCCCCAAACCAAAAATACTTTTTAGACAAAGTAAAAACTCATTTAAAATTAAACATGCGTATAATTGATGGTCAACAAGAAGCCTATTATGGTGCTATTGCCTGTGCTAACCTGCTTCCTGAACAGTCTAATGCTCTAAGCATAGACATCGGTGGCGGATCTACGGAATTTTCAATCATTAATGGGAAAAATGTTACTAATACAATCTCTATAGCACTTGGGACAGTAAGACTAAAAGAACTTTTCTTTGACAAACGTAAGATAAAAGAAGCAGTTGTATATATAGATAAAAAATTAGAAGCCTTAGACAATCTTAACCCTTCTGAAATCATAGGTATTGGCGGAACTTTTAGAGCAATTTCGACAGCAGTGATGCAGAAAAAAAAATATCCTCTAGATAAAATTCATGGTTTTGAATGTTCTAATACAGATTTTAAAAAATTTATAACCTCAGTTTTAAAAGCAAATGAAGCTAAATTAAAAAAACTTGGAATCAAAAGCGATAGATTTGATGTCATCAAACCCGGTGCTCTGATTTTAGAAAGAGTCCTGAACAAACTAACTATAAATAAGCTTATTTCAAGTGGTGTAGGGGTTAGAGAGGGTGTTTTCTTAGCAGATTTGCTTAGAAATTCTAAAGATAAATTCCCTGCAAACTACAACACTTCAGTAAAATATTTACTCGATTCTTATATTAGTGAGAGCTCGTATTCAAATCAGTTAAGTGCCCTAAATAAAAAACTGTTTGATTTAACATATAAGCATCTTGGTATAAATAGTGCCTACAGATATGAATTGGCGATTGCGGCGAAACTCTATCCTATAGGAAGCAATATCCATTTTTATTCAAATCACAAACACAGCTATTATATACTCCAAAATGCTTTAGAATATGGGTTTACACATAGTCAGATTATGCTGATAGCAACTCTGTCCAAATATGCAAAATATAAACTTCCCTCAAGTAGCCACATAAATGAATACAGCATTTTACTTCCAGATAACAATACTATAGAGTCTTTAAGTTATTTATTGTCACTTAGTATTGCCTTGCTTAGTCATAGACCTTTAAACATTGATTTTGAATTGAGTTTTAGCGAAGGAGTGTTAAATATAAAGTCAGATAAAACTTTATATTTAAGCAGAGAAGCTGTAAATAAATTAAATACAATTAACAATTTACAAGTTGAATTTTAAACCCTAAAACCTTTGTCCCATTGTAAACTCAAAGCCAGCTGTCCTATCGCCCTCTTGTTCATTAAGTGGACGAGCAAACATTAGTTGTATTGGGCCAACCGGAGAAAACCACTCAAGCCCTAAGCCGTAACCACCACGAGAAAATTCATTTAAAGTATCGTCACCTATAAAACCCCAGTCCACAAAAGCTACTAGACGCATTTTTGCTTTGGGAACAAGGGGGAGGCTAAGCTCAACATTATTTGAAAATGTTTGCGTACCACCCACTCTTCTGAAACCATCTGCTGCTGTTAAATCCTCAATCTTTGGAGAAATAGAGTAAGACTCATAGCCTCTAACACTCCCTAATCCACCCATGTAAAACTTCTCAGCAATAGGAAGATAACCTGTATCTGCTGCATAATTAAACCTAGCCTTATATCTAAAGATTGCATCAAAACTAAGATACTCTTCTAGACCTATATATTTTGCAAAGTTTGTTCTACTTTTAAAGAAATCAGCATCAGCACTAAGACCGGATTTTTCAAAACTCTGACTGAGTGTACTACCTTCACGAGGAAGGTAATAATCATCAGTGTCATCAAAACTAGCACTTATTGTCACAGAACTTTTCCCGTATGGCTCTAAATTAGGGTAAAGGGTTGCATTAACATCTGAATAACTATTTTTTGAATAGCCATAGCCCATATAGCCACTTATATGTCTAGAAAATCTATGTCCTACTCCAACACTCACACCGTCACTACTTACAGTATAATCATTATATATAGAGATAGATTTAAATATTGAAAAGTTACCACTAAAGTCGCTGTCATTCAATCTTGGATTAGAGATGTTGAAAGAGTAGTTTTGAGCCATCTCTGACTTTTCTGCTTTAACTCCTACGTTTATTCCTGAACCCCAAACATTTCTGTCGTTAACTGCAACGCTCACTAAAAGTCCGCCATAACTTCCATATCCACCACCAAGTTGAATGTTTCCGGTTGGTGCTTCTTTAACTTTGACGATTAAATCCATTGTTTGGTTGTCAATTCTTTTTTCTTCAATAGTATTTCCGTCAAAGAAACCGAGTCTACCTAAGGAGTTACGAGAATCTTTTAAATCTGTCAATGAATACATATCTCCAGGCCCTAAATAAAGCTCTCTTCTAATAATTCTATCTAAAGTTCTGTTGTTGCCTGAAATTATCACATCTCTTATTTTTACTTTTTCACCTGGAGTTATTCTAAAAGCAACCTCAACAGTATGCTTTTCTTTATCTTTTTTCAGGTCTGGTGTAACTTGCACATAAGCGTAACCTAAATCTGCAATAATTGTTTTTATTTTTTCTGCATCTTCACGAAAAGTTTTTATATTGAAAACTTCATCTTTTATTAGTTTAATATTTTCTTCTATCACAGCATTATCAACAACTTGTTGTACTTGATTTAAAACAACTCCGCTGATAATATAAACTTCGCCCTCTTCTACTTGATAACTCATGTCAGCAGTATAATGGTCAAAGTTAACTCTAACAAATGGTTCATTGACTTTAGCATCAAGGTAGCCGTATTGCATATACGTATCACGTATTCTAAGCGGGTCGTATTGTAAATCAGTTAGACTCATCTTTCCATCATTGCGTCCCCAGAACCAGCCCATAAATTGATGCTCTTTGTTCGCTATAACTTCATTAAACATATCACTGTCAAGTCCGATAAGACCTGAATAATCCAAATGGTTAATGATAATTTTTTCACCCTCATTTACAATGAATGTAACTTTTATACTTCCATTTTCTAAATACTCTTTTTCTACCTCTACAACTGTATCAATTTTACCATCTTGAGAGATAGCCTCAATAATTCTTTTTTTTGCAGCCTCTAATTTTTTCTCATCATATAAGGTGCCTTTTTTAATCTGGACAACATTGTCTTTTATATCTTTGTCGTTCTCTTTGTAGCCTTTTAATTCTACTTTTGAAATGATTGCTTTTTCTTTAAAATGAAATGTCAATGCACCATCTTCTTCATCAACCCAAACATCATCAAAATAACCTTGCTTAAAATACTTTTGAATTGATGTGTCAATAGCTTTGTCATCTATGGTATCACCAACTTCAAACTCTAGCATTCTCAGGGCAACAGTTTGGGAAATATGAACCATTCCCTCATATTTAATTGATTTAATCGTTATTGCGGACAAATTCACAGTTAGCAGGGTTAGCATTGTTGCTAAAAATATTCTCATTAAAATTCCATGATTGTAAAATAAGAAATGATTTTACCTTTTATGAGGTTAATGTTAAGTAAACTCTGTATAATTCACTACTTTTAAAGAGAGAAGATATATGAATGTAGCAATAGTAGGGTTGGGATTGATGGGTGGTTCGCTTGCACTCAGTTTAAAGCACTTAGATTTTATTGATAATATTGTGGGCAGCGATCACAATGAAGAGCATATAAAAGATGCCTTACGATTAAAACTAGTAGATAAAATTGTAGAGTTTGAAGAGATTAAAAATTTTGATATTATTTTTTTAGCAATACCAGTAAATGGGATCATATCTGCTCTACAAAATTTAATTGACGTAAATAAAAACACAACAATTATAGATTTGGGGAGTACTAAAGAGATCATAGTTTCTTCAATACCTCCCCAAATGAGAAAAAACTTTGTAGCGGCTCATCCAATGACCGGAACGGAAAACTTTGGTCCCCAAGCAGCGATTGAAAAACTATATGAAAATAAAGTTGTAGTTTTATGTGATTTAGAAGAGAGTGGAGAGATTCAAAAAAATATAGCGAAAAAGGTGTTTAAAGCACTTGGCATGAAAAAACACTTCATGACATCTCATCAGCATGACCGTCATGCAGCTTTTATTTCCCACATGCCCCATGCCATCTCTTATTCAATTGCGAATGCTGTAATGAAACAAGAAAATAAAAACAATATTTTAGCACTTGCAGCCGGTGGTTTTCGTTCAATGAGCAGACTTGCAAAAAGTTCACCGCATATGTGGGAAGATATTTTCAGACAAAACAAAACAAATTTGCTTGAAGCTATTACAGTTTTTGAGAGTGAGCTCTCTAAGCTAAAAGAGAGCATCGCCAACGATGAGTGGGAAAAAGTTAACAAATTCATGAAAGAAGGGAACACGCTTCATGATGTTTTAGATTAAAGAGTACTTTTTCAAACACTCTTTTAATGCTTTTTTATCATACTCCAAATTGGCATTTTCATAAATATTTTTTTCCAAAATCTCTATAATTTCTCTTACCTTTTCATCATTTTTATAGGGTAAAAGTTTTACTAAAAGTGTTTTTGGCTCTTTAATAGAGAGCTTTTTTTCTTTTCTAAAATAGCTCCATGGTTTGAGGTAAACTATAATCATTCCACATGCCAAGCCTAGCATAAAAGTCAGTACTGCCCAAAGAGTGTCAAACTCTTTTTGAACTGTTTGAACAGGCTCAATTTTTGGTTGTTCTTCCCTTTTTATAAGCAGTTCTGCTTGAGGTGAAGCATTTTTTACTTTTATATGTATCTCTTTTGTTGAAACAGTTTTAATCTCTTTGTTTTCTGGGTTAAAAAACCTGAGTTCAAAAGGAGGAATGACGAAATCTTTGTCAGCTACAAATGCCATTTTTTGGGATAATGTTGAGTTTTGTATATTTATTTTCTCATCAAAAACGCTCACGCCCTCTATGTATGGTTTAAAAGTTTTTATATCTTCTAAATTGCCCTTTCCTTTTACTCTGAGCGTAACATTCACGGCTTCATTTGCATTTATTTCATTTTTGTCTGCAATGGCTTCTATGGTAAAATCTCCAACCAAATCAAGACCTGCAGGCAGCGGTTTAACATCTAAACTTATCTCATTAGAGAAGTAAGTTCGCCACTTTAAATTTGCAACCCAGGCGCCCCAACTGTCTCTTGTGTTGCTTCTTGAAGCAATACGTAGTTGTGCGGGAGTTATTTTTATGTTTCCTTCTCTTTGGGGCGACATCATATAGCTTAATTTTGTTATTGTGCATTCATCCTCCTCCAAACGCTCAGGCTTAGACTCTGACTTAATCCAAAAACCTTTTAACTCCGGAGCTATAAACTTGCTGTCCACTGCCTCGGCATTTTGCTTTTGTTTTAAAAGAATGGTAAGTTCAAACGGCTCACCAACATAAACCTCTTTTTTAGAGCTTATAAGCGTTAGAACAAAGTCTGAATCTTTTGCAACATCTGTAGCTTTAACTTCTATATTTACTGCATTACTTAACTCAGTTTTTCCATTAATCTCAACTTCAATCGGAGTAATCTCACAACTTTTTTGAGGCATAAACTTATAACTTAAAGTATAGTTTTTTTTATAATCGCCATTTATCATCTGTATGCTTGTTTGAGAAGCGCTAGAGATGACATCACTCTCGCATAGTCTGTTAATCTGCGGTCTTTTAATATTCTCGCCGGTAATAGCTAGATTATAAGTTACCATGTCCCCAACAGCGATGCTTTTGTCACTTACACTAGCCACGACGGAAGCATATATGGCAGGGGCACATAAAAATAGTAATAGTATTATTTTACCAAGGTTTTTCATCTAAGTTCTCCCCTTTAGGTTCTTCGTTGTTGAGTTGATACATGTATGTATTTTGCCCAGAGTTAAGCTGTTTTAGCCATTTCTGCTCTTCTGCTTCACTCATTTCAAACTCTTGCTCATCTGCACTCGAAGAGACTGAATCACTCTTATTTTTATCTTTTTCTTCATTCTGTTTTTCTTTATCCTGTTTTTTCTGCTGCTCTTCTTGTTTTTCTTGTTCACTTTTAGTACTATCTTTTTTCTCATCAGATTTATCTTTTGAATCTTTTTGACTCTCTTCATCAGATGTATCTTTTGATTTATCGCCGTCTTTGGAGTCTTTATTTTTATCTTCTTTTTTATCTTTTGACTCTTTATCGTCTTTTTTATCCTCTTTTGGGTCTTCTTTCTTCTCTTCTTGTTTTTGCTTTTGTATAAGCTTTTTTACCTCTTCCATATTCTCTCTTGTTTCTTTGTCTTCATTGATTTTTAAAGAGTTCTCATAAGACTCTACAGCCTTTTGCAGGCTCCCTGGCGTTCCTTGTTTGGCATGTGCATTTCCCATATTTGAAAGTTTTTTAGCCTCTAACTCTTTACCCTTAAAATTTGCTTTTTCGTACGCTTCTAATGCCTCAACATACTTCTCCTGCTTGTAGAGAGAATTTCCTGCATTATAATACGCTTGAGCATCGTCATTTGTCTGCGCATACTCTTGATATATCTTAGTTGCACTCTCATAATCTTTGGCTTCATAGGCCTCTTTGGCCTCTTTTAAATCCATAAAATCTAAGACTCCTGCTTCGGCATGTGGATTTACAAACAAAAGTGCAAAGAGCATAAAAGCTGAGGGCAGACTGACTCTCTCTCTTTTACTCATAGAACTCGTAGCGATTAACAATATCAGCAGTGCCATCCCAGCTGGAAAGTAAAAGAGCGGAATGTACCTTTGCACCTCTTCGCTCTTTAACTCCTTTTGCTCACTGTTGGCTTCTATCTCGCGAAGCATGGCTTTTACATCAGAGTCTGATTTTGAATTTTGAATATATACACCGCCTGTTGAAGTCGCAAACTCTGCTATATTTTCGTTGAGTTTGGAGACAATTATAGCTCCTTTGTGTTTTATGAAATTGCCATTTTCTAACTTTATAGGAGCGCCTTTTTTTGTACCGATGCCTAAAACAAAAACAGCTATATTTTTCTCTTTTGCACTCTGTATCTCACTTGAAAAGTCGCTACTGTCACCGCCGTCGCTGATAACAAGCAGATACTTTTTACTTTTATTTTCTAAAGAGTTATCTACCACGTCTAACATACTTAAAAAATCAGTTCCTTTTTCTGTAATAGATTCAGTACTTAACCCCAAGAGCAAAAAACTTACCACACTATGGTCAAAACTCAGAGGTGAGACAAGATAGGAGTTTTTGGCAAAGGCAATTACACCGACTCTCTCGTTTGGTGCTGCCTTTATAAGCTCCAATGCTTTTTTCTTTGCAAGTTTCAAACGGTCTGGGTAAACATCGCTTGCAAGCATTGAGTCCGATATATCCAACGCTATCATAATATCTGCACTTTTAGCTTTTACCTCGACTACTCCATCGTTAATAACAGGCTGAGCAAGAGCTAAAATCATTAAAAAGCCCATTAAAAAGAAAAGTCCGTTTCTGGCTTTTAGTGTCAAAGTATTGGCACTAACGCGGAGTTTGCTCATAACCTCTTGGCTAAAAAAATGAGCTTGTGACTCTTTTTGCGTGAGCAGAAGGGTAAAAAGTATAAACAGAGGCGGTAGCATATAGTAGATAAACTCAGGATGTAAAAAACTCATGCTTTCCCCCTTTTGTTTCTTAAAAAAACATATAACATCAGAGATATCAGTGCCGTAAAAAGAGGATAGACATAGTAATAGTTTAAGTATGTAAAACTCTCATTTTTAATCTCTGATTTTTCAAGTTTGTCTATCTGCTCATATACCTGCTTTAGTTCTCTCGCCGTTGAAGCTCCAAAAGCGACTCCGCCAGTCTCTTTAGCAATCTCTTGTAAAACTGCCCTATTGTACTCATGAGGCAGACCAATGCCGATTGGGTAAACTTTTATACCCTCTTTTTTTGCCATGTCAAGAGCCACATCAAAAGGAACTTTATCTATCTCTCTTGTGCTGTAACCATCAGTCAGAAGTATGGCGACCTTGCTGTTTGACTCTGTCATCTTCAGCAGGTTTACGCCCTGAGCCAGCGACTCATAGAGTGCGGTATATTTTCCCGCCATTCCAATATGAAGCTGTGAGACGATTCTGTTTAAGATATTTTCATCATAGGTAAGCGGCGAAGCTATAAACGAATACTCTCCAAAAACAACAAGCCCGATGTTGTCATTTTTTCGCTGCGTGATAAAATCAGTGACAATGCTTTTCACCACATCAAATCTGTTTAAATTCGCATTTGAAGTATCAAAACCCTCTGCCTGCATAGACTGTGAAGCATCTAGAATAAGGGCTATTTCATACCCGTTTTTTGGCTCAAGCTCATAAGTCTCATCTTTTACCGGTGACATCAAAGCCAAAATAAGCATCACAATTCCAAGCCATTTGAGCAAAAAAAGCAGTTTTGAACTTGAAATGCTAGACTTTGCGAACTGCTGGGTATGAGGAAAATAGAGAGATTGCAGTCTCATTTTGCAGAGTGACTCACACGCTATAAAGAAAAAAACCAAAAACAAAAGTTTTGGAAACTCAAAATAAAGCCCATCAAACATCAATCATACCTCTGTAGAGTTCTATGTAGCCGATGGTTTCATCATCAAAAGCATCAACACTTTTTTTGTATTTGTAAGCTTCCAGTCTGCTTGTTAAATTTTTAAACATTTCCACATGCCGAGGAGAATCTTCTGAAAAGGTTGACCCATACGCCGTGATGGCATACGCAGCTTTTTTAGTCTCACTTAAGTCCACTGCATTTAAAAGCTTCATATGCTCTTTTCTAATGTTAAAAGCTTTTCTTCTTTTAAACCACACATATAAGAGATAAATAATTCCACATGCCAAGAGTAGAGCTAAACTCACAAGCCCTAAAAAATAGTAGAGTGAGTGCTCCTCAATAGCAACAATAGATTTTATGTCGTGTAATGGAATGTCAATATTTTGCATCATCTGCCTTCAAAGAGTCGTTTAAGCTCAACACTCGCCGAACTTGTCGTATAAACTTTTGTAAAACGAATCCGGTGTTTTCTAAGTGTATCGTAAAGCTGATGGTCATGCGCCTGCACTTTCTTAGCATAAGAAAGCACGCTTGAGGCATTAAAATCACCCTCTAAAACCGCACCGCTCTCGGGATCAACCAAAGATGAAAAGCCCATTTGAGGAGGTTTTTCCTCGAGTAAATCTCGCACAATTATGGCAACAACTTCGTGTTTACGGGCAAGGAGTGCAAAGTCTGGAATCTCAAAGAAATCACCCACAACAATAATAAGCGATTTTCTTTTAAGCCTTTTATAGAGAGTGTCCGCCAAAACTTTAAAATCAACTTTTTGATTGAGGGCGTTAAAACTTAAGATTTCATCAACACTCTTATGAACTTGACTTACTTTTTTGCTAGGTTTGAGGTGAGAAATCATCTTGTGCGTAAAAATATAAGAGCTTAGTAAATCTCCATTTTTTATGGTTGAAAAACTTAGAAGTGCGATAACTTCGGCGATAGTCTCTTGTTTAAATTTTTTAGAGCCAAAGTGCACACTTCCATTAAGTATGGAGGTCACAACCACATTTAACTCTCTCTCTTCACGAAAGATTTTTATAAAGGGTTTTTGCATCTTTGCCGTGATGTTCCAGTCAATATGACGGATGTCATCGCCGGGCATATACTCACGAAGCTCTATAAAATCGTAGCCTTCACCTTGAAAAATAGAGGGGTTATTGCCGACCATTTCGCTAAAGACTTGACGCCTTGCACGAACGAGGATTTTTTTTAGTTTACTCATTAGGGAATAACAACCGTCTCTAAAACTCTCTGGATAATTTCATCAGTTGTAATGCCTTCGGCTTCTGCTTCATAGGTTAAAACAATACGGTGACGCATAATCTCTTTTGCTATAAAAGCCACATCCACAGGCGTTACAAAGTCTTTACCTCTCAAATACGCCATCGCTTTTACAGCTTTAAACATATCTATACTCACACGCGGAGAAGCGCCAAACTGGATAAAATCTGCTAATTCAGTAAGTCCGTATTCACTTGGGTTTCTGGTTGCATTTACAAGTTCTATAATGTACTCTTCAACCTCAGCATCAATATGAACCTCTCTAATCTCTTTTTTAAGCTGTATCAGTTCATCATGCGTTAAAACTGCTTGAATCTCTTCGTAAGCTCCGCTTGAGATACGTCTTGCAATTTCGAGCTCTTCTTCTTTAGTGTTGTAATCAACTAAAATTTTGAGCATAAATCTATCGAGCTGCGCTTCTGGAAGTTGGTAAACACCCTCTTGTTCAACCGGATTTTGCGTAGCCATTACAAAAAACGGAAGCTCTAACTTAAAGGTCGTATCACCTAAAGTCACCTGTTTTTCCTGCATGACTTCAAGGAGTGCAGATTGTACTTTTGCGGGAGCACGATTAATCTCATCTGCTAAAAGCAAGTTCGTAAAGATTGGACCTTTTTTGATTTTAAAACTGTTATTTTGCGGGTCATAAATTTCAGCGCCAAGTATGTCTGAGGGAAGCAGATCCGGAGTAAATTGAGCACGCTTAAAGTTAAGTCCTAAAGACTTTGCCAGTGCATTAACGGTTGTAGTTTTTGCAAGTCCGGGAACACCCTCTATAAGAATATGTCCTTCACATAAAAGTGCAATCAATAAACCGTCAATCATTCTCTCTTGACCAACGACAACCTTACTCACTTCTTTTTTTATTTCTGCTATTTTATTGCTCATACATCACCCTATTTTTAATCTTTTGTAAGTATAACAAAGTCGAATAAATAATAGGTAAAAATGAGGAAGAAGGGAGAAAATAAAGTGAAGATTTTCACTTTATTTTCGATGATGAGGGCTCGGCATGTGGAAATGATCATATAGACTTAAATCAGTTACCGGTAATAAAAGATATTATCCCAATCTGTGATATTTTCTTTTCATATTTTGCAGTTCTGGAAATTGCATCTTGGAAACCTTCAGAAGAGCCCTCTTTTGTTTTATATTCCACATTGGAAACAACATTTCCATTTTTATCTGTAGCTTTTATAACAGTATTTCTATAGGCAATTGTAAGTTTTTTAAACGTCTCATTTGTAGAATTAACTTTGCCTTCTTTAGCTTTTGTTGTAATGCTGATTAAAACATTATAGTTACTATCGCTAAAAGTTGCATTTTGGGCACTGAGTTCACTGCGAATCAATGAAGCTAAAGTTTCTGAGTTTTTGTCTGCTTTTATTTTAAAAACAAGGTCATTTTTTGCTTTTCTCATCTCTTTTGTGTAATCTAAATATCTTTTAGTATATTTAGAATCATCATAATTCACATTCAAGGCATGTAAAAGAGGAAAAAATGTATCTGTCTCTTTTAAATACTTTTCAATAGTAGGAGTAAGTTTCAACTTCTCAAAGAGACCAGCTTTTTCAAAAATAGCCCATTCTGCTTTTAACTGAGAGTCAACTTTTTCAAGTTTTCTCTCATAAGTTGCACTTAAAATTGCTCTATCAACTTCCACTAAAAGAATCCACTGTTTGCCATCATTGAAACTCTCTTCAACTTTAACATCAGTGTATTCAATATTTTTACTCTTACTTACAACTTCATTTTTTGTGGTTGAAAGTACCTCTTCATTATCGCTCTGTCTACTTGCAGTAACTGAAGAACTGAAGTTAGATGCAACATCTACAGAAATCTTTGCACTAATAGTTGCTAATGCATCACTCTTTGCATCTTTTTGAGTCGCTCCGTAGCCAACTGCATAAAAATATTTAGCAGTATCAGAAGGCGAATTATTCATCCATTCGTTACTCACACTGGAATTTTGATTTGATGGTGAAGCCGAAGCTCCACATGCGCTAAAAAAAGTTAGCGCTAAAAAAATAAAGAGCGTTTTCATATACATAAGCATCCTTTTAATGTTCTTTAACTGTCTTATTTGCCGTTTACTGCAATTTTGATTCTTCTGCTGCAGCTTCTGCGGCTTCATCAGCAGCTTTTTTAGCTTCTGCTTCTTGCTCTGCTTTGACTTCATAAGCAAGTAAAATTATCTTAGTAACACTCTCATATTTTTCAGCTAAGTTAGACTGCTTGTTAGCATAGTATGTACCGATAAAAATATTTGGTAAAAGGTAGACTGCATTTTTCACAAGTCTTGCAACTCTTTCATCATACTTAGACTGTAAGTTCAATGGAATGTAAGCTTTAGCTACTACTAAACTTTCAAGTTCTGTTGGGAACTTTAGAACAACGTTGTTTGCCCCAATATTTCCTAAAGCTAAACCAAATGTAGTATATGCTTCAGTAGAAGAAACCTGAATTTCATTAGCTACTAAATTTACATTTCTGGCTAACTTAACATAGTTTTCATCATCAACATTGATATCAGATTCAAGTGCAATAACTGCCTGGTCTAACAACTCAAAGTAGATTGCTTCTTTTTCGTTAGCAATTGATTCCTTTTCTTTGATTATGGTTTCTGTTGCAGCTATTTCATACTCAATGTCAAGCTTTTCTTCTGCTGTTAACGGAGCAAAACCAGCATACTCTTTTTTATCATTATTTTTTACCATATTCACTTTTAACTTAGTCTCCAACTCACCCTTCGTTGCCTGAACCGCTGCAACTTCTGCAAATCCTTGAAGCATCTCTTCATTTGCTAAAGTTAAATCTTTTTGCATATTTACCGGAGCTAAAGATATTACGGCGTCACCGATAGTCTTATAAACATCACCTGTTGGAGAGTCTATATCTTGCATTTTACCATCTTTAAATTCTAGAAAATTACTTAGTGAACCGTCATAGTCAAACACATTTGGCCAGTTTTGTTTCTTGTCACCATAAAAAATAGTAATTTTTTGAATGGCTCTATACGTTAGAGGAGAGACTGTTTGGTCTAAAAGCTGTGATGTGATATTTCCATAGTCGCCTAGCTGACTCATAAGTGCCCCACTACCAAGCATTTTTCTTTGAATAGGTTTTGTATAGTGTACTGTTGAGAAGTAAGGGCCTTCCATAAGTGCATTGTTTATAAATGTTTTCTCAGTATCATTTATATCTTTTGCAACCATCGCCGGCCATTTTGCATCTGCAGAAATTGGCATTTTAAATGCCATAATATTATTTTCTCTTACTATAGTCATACCAATAGCAACACGATTAGCCTGGTTTTCTAAAGTTGGAACTTCCATTTGTGAAGCAAGACCCTCTTGTAGCGCATTACACCCTGTCATTGTAAAAGCAGCGATTGCAGTTGCAACTATAACTAATTTTTGACTTATTTTCATATTTTTCACTTTTGATTCAAGTTTATGTTTCATCAAGAGAAAATGGTACCCGTACTTGTCTCTTGAAACCTATTAATATTTACTACTGATACTCGCTTGCAGAACTGCCGGTTAAGGAATCTCTGTCATCTCTTAATGCCTGGTTTGCTTTGTCTTGTTTCTTTGTTTTACTTAAAAGATCGTAAAAATTATCGAATCTTGCCTTTGCACTCACCACAAGCTCATCATTAAAACCACCTAAATTCATAGCTTGCTCATAATTGCTTTGTGCTGAGTCTAAAAGTTTCATATCCTCATTTACACTTGCTTCTGCCTCATACAAAATAGCCAAATCATAGTGATAATTCAAATCTTTTTCACCTTTATAATTTTCCATAAGTTTTATAGCACCCTTATAGTTTTTACGCTGTGCATATGAAACTACATGAGTCAGCTCATTTGGTAAAGATTTAAATTCACGAAGCTGGCTTGTTTTTAGCGGAGAAATATCTGATATAAAATATTTCACTACCTTTGATACAGCCTGCGATGCCAATTCATTCTCACCTGGCAGCTTACTTGGGTCATTAGATTGGCGATTTTTTCTATCGCTATAGGTTTTAACTAGAAATTCATCACTTCCACGAGAAATAATAAAGGTAACTTCCAGTGCCATACTAACTTTTTCACCAAGGTTTTCATACTCATAGTTTGAAATTTTCATACTAAGCGCAACATCACCATCCGAACCAAGAGGATCGATTGTTACAAAGTTAGTCTCTGTCAGTTTAGCTTTTACACTGTCTATTAGCATTGATTTTAACTTAGAGTTAGTCTCTTTTGCACCTTTTACATCCGGGTTCAGCCATACGGCCAAATACGCCCCCTTAGATATAAACTCATCTTTTGTCTCTATTTTACTTAATTTTGCGGCTTCCTTAGGAGCGGTATAGGATGAAATAACTATTTTTGGACCACCCCCGCAAGCGGTAAAAAATAAAACTACAGTAGATACTATAAACAACGAAATAAGTTTTTGCATTTGGTTTCCTTTAAAATAGGTAGTTATTCTAGTTAAAAAATATTTAATTATATATTAAGTTTTACCTAAGTTTAAAATTTCTTCTTAACATCGTCTAAATAGGTTACATTTGTCCCTTTGCTATACCGGTTAATGGGCTAAATACTTCTCCTGACGTCACCTAAATATGATATATTTTTCAACCAAAAAACAATATTTTGTGAGTATTTATGATGAATTTTATAAACATTATAAATTTAGGGCTATTATTCTTGACATACCAAAACTATTTGCCTATAATTCCCGTCCACAAACAAAAACGTTTGTTTAAGTCTTGTTAGCTCAGCTGGTAGAGCACGTCACTTTTAATGATGTGGCCGATGGTTCGAATCCATCACAGGACACCATTTTACAATATTGTTGGCCCCGTCGTCTAGCGGTCAGGATCCATGGTTTTCATCCATGTCACAGGAGTTCAATTCTCCTCGGGGTCACCAACTTTCATTTAAAAAATCATCTTTTCAAATCATACTTTATAGGCACATTCAAAACAAGTTCTTCTTTTGGTCTTGGAAATTTTCCTGACAAATTTTCTATAGTTTGTACGGCGGCACGTGAGAGTATTTCACTGTTTGATGAGAGAACTTCTATAGAATCGACGGTGGCATCTTTTTTGAGTACAAATCTTACCGTAACAGAGCCTTCAATGCCTCTTTTTCTAGCAGACCTTGGGTAGTAAAGGTTCTCTTGTAAAAGTCTGACCAAACGCTTTATATGCTCGTTTACATATTCCTGTGCTATTGTCACTTCTTTGGCATGTGGAATCTCTTTTTGGTCGGATTCTGCCTCTGTCGCTTGTGACTCTTTAACTGCCTCTTGCACTTCTTCTTTTTTTTGTTCTAGGACAAGCTCCACTTTTTCCTTTACAACGGGTGCAACTAACTGCGGTACCTCTTTTTTTATTACTATAACTTTTTTTACAACTTCTTTTGGAACTACTTTTTTTATCTCTTCTTTTCGAAGCGGAGTGGGTTTTTGCATAACTTTTACTTCCGGCTTTTTTTCAACCACACAGCATAACTTAACAGATATATTTTCTTGAATTTTTTCCTCTTCAAATGACGGCATTTTTTTCCATGAATAAAACACTAACATCAATAAAACTAAGTGAATCATAAGAGAGATAAAAAAGGAGCTGCTGTGTCTAATCATGAAGAGAATAATATCCCAAGGAAGGTTAGAGAGGTTTTAAATGGCATGTGCAAATAAATTTGCACATGCCAAGAATATATATGTCATATAGCCCTTCTAAATTCAGGATACGCTTCAACGCCACACTCATTAATATCCATACCCTCTAGCTGAGCCTCGTCTTTGGCTCTGAATTTACTAAAGATATTGATAATATATATAACTCCAAAAGAGACGCTAAAGGCAAAAACAGCGACTACTGCTACTCCTTTTAACTGTGCCGTAAAAGAGACACTCTCCACAAATAACCCAACAGCTAAAGTTCCCCAAATACCGTTAACAAGGTGAACTGACAAAGCACCAACCGGGTCATCGAGTTTGAGTTTATCAAAAACAGGTACAGCAAAAACGACCAAAGCACCGCCGATAGCACCGATTAAAATAGGCGTATACATATCGTACAAATCAGGACCGGCCGTAATTGCCACAAGTCCGCCTAAGGCACCGTTTAATATCATAGTGATATCAAAAAGTCTGTATCGAATGTACATAAGCATTCCAGCTATAAGTGCACCTGAGAGTCCTGCCGTGTTGGTGTTCATAATAGTTTTTGCAACCATATTTGCATTTTCTATACTTGAAATTGAGCCGACACTTCCGCCGTTAAAACCAAACCAGCCTATCCAAAGTAAAAATGTACCCAAAACGACAAGAGGAATATTTGAAGCAGGAATAACTCGAATGCCGCCTTGAACATAACGCCCTTTACGCGGACCAATAATAAAAATAGCAGCTAGCAGTGCCCAACCGCCCGTTGAGTGAATAATTGTAGAACCTGCTAAATCATGTATATCAATATCTAAAAAAGTACCGGCAATTATGTCAGTTCCCCAGCCGATATTTACTACGGTTGGATAGATTAATCCGCCCATAATCACGGCAAAAATAGCTAGAGGAATAATTCTGACTCTTTCACTAACGCCGCCACTCATAATATTTATGGTTTTACCGACAAATGCCATCTGGAATAAAAATGCAGCCCATATACTCATATTAGAGTTGTCCCAACTTCCAAATGCCAGCTTGTATCCTATAAGTAAAAAAGCCAATGAGGCAACTGCGTATATCATTATGTTTATAGTTAAAACACTTGAGACATTCTTTGTACGGACAAGCCCTGCTTCAAGCATAGCAAACCCGGGAACCATAAAAATTATTAAAACCATTGAGAAGAGTGTGAAGAAAGTGTCTATAATGTATTTAAAATCAGCTTCTAACATTGCAAATACCTTTTTTTAAATTAAGGGCTAATTTTATCTTAAAAAATCTCTTTACAAAACTGAAATTGATTAAATTTTAATCACTATTGAGGATTTCCACATGCCGGACATGTGGAAACAGGAAGGTATTACATTACTTTTGGCATTTTATTAAATAGCTTCGGTGTTAGTTTCGCCGGTACGAATACGGATAATCTGCTCAATATCACTAACAAATATTTTACCGTCACCGATTTTACCGGTTCTAGCAGCTTCAACGATTACAGAGGTAACTTGGTCTACATCTTTGTCATCAACTACCATTTCCATTTTTATTTTTGGTAAAAAATCTACCACATATTCAGCACCACGGTAAAGTTCGCTATGACCTTTTTGACGGCCATACCCTTTAACTTCACTTACAGTCATACCTGTAATTCCGATCTCTGCTAAAGCATCTTTTACATCTTCTAGCTTGAATGGTTTAATAACCGCTTCTACTCTTTTCATATTTAATACTCCATTATTTTAGTAGAGAGGCTTTGCCTCTCTAATTTTATTTTCAAATTGTAACCACTTTTAGGGTTTTAATCAACTAGACAATATTCTCTACTTCCAGAGGAAGTTAGCTTTTAGGAATGCTAACCAATGGCATTCTCCACGATGAGTAGCCATAGCGGCTACAGCGTAGATAAAGGAATTACTTCCTTTATCGTTATAAATTAATGGCCTTTTCACCATGGAAAGCTTCATCAAGACCAATTTGCTCAGTCTCTTCATCCACTTTACCGCCACCGGTTAAAGCAGAAGCTATAAAGTAAACTATTACAGTACCAACCAATGTATAGAGACCGACAACAGCAACCGATTCAAGTTGAACCATGAATTGTCCTATTCTGTCACCTGATTCTTTAAGTGGACCATCCCATAATAAGTCTTTATCGTTAAGAGCGAATAGAGCAGTAGCGAGAGCACCCCATAAACCGGCTAAGAAGTGAATACCAAAAGCATCTAAAGAGTCATCGTAACCAAGTTTTTTCTTAAGTGCAGCAACACCGAAGTAAGCGATTGCTGAACCAACAGAACCAATAATCATAGCTCCGCCAACATCAACAAACCCAGCAGCAGGAGTAATTGCAACTAGACCGGCAACAATACCAGAAGCCGCCCCTAATAGTGTAGGTTTCTTATAAACAATCCACTCAATAAGTACCCATGTAATGGCAGCAACTGCAGTAGCAAGAGTAGTTGTCAAATATGCCAAACCAGCGATGGCGTTTGCACCAAATGCAGACCCACCGTTAAATCCATACCAGCCAAACCATAGAAGTGCAGCACCTAAAGCAGTAAGCATAACACTCATTGGTTTCATGGCGATTTTTGGATAGCCTGTACGTTTTCCGACTAAGTAAGCCAATACTAAACCGGCAAGACCACCATTCATGTGAACAACCGTACCACCTGCAAAGTCAAGAGCTCCTAAATCAAAAAGGTAAGCACCCTCGCCTCCCCATACCATATGCGTAATTGGAGCATATACAACTCCAACCCAAATAGCTACAAACACTAACCATGTTGAAAATTTCATTCTCTCAATTACAGAACCACTAGCAATTGCAACAGTGATAGCTGCAAATGTACCTTGAAATACCACAAATACATATGTAGGATAGGTTCCGCTTAAATCAGTCCATTTTATTCCATCAAGGAACATATTACCAAATCCGCCCATAACAGTTTGAACACCTGCTGATTCAGCAGTACCAAATGCTATTGAGTAACCAACAGCTATCCAAACAACAAAAGCAACTGTAAATGCCATTAATACCATTGCGTAAGTATTAAGCACATTTTTAGAGCGAGTCATACCACTATAGAAAAGTGCAAGTCCTGCTGGAGTCATTAGTAATACCAGTGCCGCAGACATCATCATCCAAGCAGTATCACCACTATCTAGGGTAGGTGCATCTTCAGCCAGTGCTAAAGATGGTAAAAGCATTAAAGCTGACAGTAACCATTTCTTCATCATATGTTCCTTTAATCTCTCTTGTGAGTTATTTTCGAAGAGTAGTATAACAATTTTTCAACAACTTAATAAGCATATTTCTGCTTATTTTTTAATCAGTATAATTTTAAGAGCAATCAATATTGAATATGTAAAAATAAACTCCTGTTTACAAATAGCTTAAGGGATTTTAAGATATTATAATTCAATTTTTATTTTAAACAATTAAATTACTAGGGTGTTTTATATGAGCAATTTGCTAAACAACGACGACGTACAAACCATAAATATTGAAGAGACTCTTCAAAACAGCTACCTTGATTACTCTATGAGCGTAATTGTCGGACGTGCTTTACCGGATGTAAGAGATGGATTAAAGCCGGTGCATAGAAGAATTTTGTATGCTATGGACAAACTCAACCTTTCTCATGGTGCAAAGTTCAAAAAATCAGCTCGTATAGTTGGTGATGTAATCGGTCAGTACCATCCGCACGGTGATACTGCCGTATATGATGCACTTGTACGTATGGCGCAAGATTTTTCTATGAGAATGCAGCTTGTTGACGGTCAGGGTAACTTCGGTTCTGTTGATGGCGATAGTGCGGCTGCGATGAGATATACCGAAGCTCGTATGACAAAATATGCAGGTGAACTTCTAAAAGATTTAGAAAAAAACACTGTTAACATGATAGAGAACTATGATGGTACTACAAAAGAACCGGATGTTATGCCTACTCGTGTTCCTAACCTTCTAATAAACGGTTCTTCAGGTATTGCTGTAGGTATGGCTACAAACATTCCTCCTCATAATCCTACTGAAATAATGAATGGACTAAAAGCACTGCTGGCTAATCCAGACATTACACTTTTGGAGATTATGGAACATATAAAAGCACCTGACTTTCCTACGGGCGGTATTATCTTTGGTAAAAAAGGGATTACGGATGCCTATGACACAGGTCGTGGTCGCATTAAAGTTCGGGCAAAAACGCATATAGAGCAAAAAGCTAAAAAAGAAGTTATAGTTATTGATGAACTTCCATATCAGGTAAACAAAGCGCGTCTTATTGAAAACATTGCAAATCTTGTAAAAGACAAAATGATTGACGGTGTTTCTGAGATTCGTGACGAATCAGACCGCGACGGGATGAGAGTTGTAATTGAGCTTAAACGTGATGCAATGAGTGAAATAGTTCTTAACAATCTTTTTAAGCAGACAAGCATGCAAACTACTTTTGGTATTATTATGCTCTCTATATTAAATCAAGAGCCTAGAATTTTTGGCATTATTACGATACTTAAACACTTTATAAATCACCGTAAAACTATTATTATCCGTCGTACTATATTTGACCTTGAAAAAGCTAAAGCAAGAGCTCATATCTTAGAGGGTTTGAAAAAAGCACTTGATATTATTGATCAGATTATCAAAACAATTAAAGCAAGTTCAAGCATTGATGATGCTAGAGACAATTTAGTCTCAGAATTTGATTTTTCAACCATACAAGCGCAAAGCATTGTTGATATGCGTCTTGGTAGATTAACAGGTCTTGAAAGAGAAAAGATTGAAAATGAACTTCTTGAGCTTATTAAACTTATCGCTTATTTAGAGTCAATCCTCAAAAGTGAAGAGGTTTTGCACGGTATTATCCGTGATGAGTTCGATGAAGTTTCTGCTACTTATACTGATGGCAGACGCACAGAAATCGAAGATGATTATGACGACATAGATATAGAAGATTTGATTCCTAATGAGCCGATGGTAGTTACAATTACTCACCGTGGTTATATAAAAAGAGTTCCATTAATAAATTATGAAAAACAAAAACGTGGCGGAAAAGGCAAAACTGCCGTTACCACTTATGAAGATGATTTTATAGAAAGATTCTTTACATGTAATACGCACGATACCTTACTATTTGTAACTGACCGCGGTCAACTGCACTGGTTGAAAGTTTACAAAATCCCTGAGGGAAGCAGAATTGCTAAAGGTAAAGCTGTTGTAAATCTACTTAACCTTGTAGCCGATGAAAAAATCCGCTCTATTATTCCAACAACTGACTTCAGTGAAGAGAAAGGTCTTGTATTTTTTACTCAAAAGGGTATCGTTAAACGTACAAATTTAAGTGAATTTTCTAATGTTAGAAATAACGGGGTAAGAGCTATTGTTCTGGATGATGATGATGCTCTTATTACGGCCAGAATTGCAGATAGAAGTATTAAGTATCTCTTTATCGTAACAAAACTTGCACAATGTATTAAATTTGACATAGAAAAAACTCGTGAACAGGGTCGTAGCACTCGTGGTGTTAGAGGTATTAAGTTTAAACATCCTGAAGATGAAGTAGTTGATGCTAACATTATTGCAAATGACGAACAAGAAATTCTTATCGTTGCAGAAAAAGGTATCGGTAAACGAACTGATGCCGGAGAGTATCGTCTTACAAACCGTGGCGGATCAGGTGTAATTGCCATGAAAATGACGGCTAAAACCGGCAAAAATATTGTTGGCTGTCTCATGGTCGATGAAGATATGGATATGATGGCACTTACAAATGCCGGTAAAATGATTCGCGTAGATATGCAAACTATTTCTAAGTCAAGCAGAAACACTTCTGGTGTATATATAGTAAAAGGTGATGATGTTTCTAGTATATCTCGTTGTCCGAAAAAAGAAGAGGAAGAAGATGATGATATTGGAAACTCTGAAGCTTCAGGACTAGATTTGGAATAAAACTTGCTAAGTAACTAGCAATTAAATCTTGGGCACTAAAAAAGTGCCCTACAAAGGGATAAATATGAAATACTCTCTGCTTTTAGTAGCGCTTATAAGTGCTACTTCTCTAATGGCTGAAGAAACTGTAATGGCTAAAAACACTGGCTTAAACGAAGCAACTAAAAATATTAAGGTATGCCCTGAATGTACTAAAGTTGAATCTATCAGAGAAGTTCAGTTTGTAGAGTCAAAGTCTGCTGTTGAAAAAGTATTAACCGAAGGACAAGATATACGCATCAGCGTAAGCGGTCAAGGTGTTGCTCCAATGAATACAGCTTCTCCTGCGCAAGCTTATGCACTCGCTAAACGTGCGGCAACGGCAGATGCTTACAGACTGATAGCCGAAAAAGTAAAAGGTGTTCGTATTGAAGGTCAAGATTTGATCAAAAATATGATGGTACAGCGCTCAACAATTCGTACTTCAGTAAATGCTATGGTTAGAAATGCCAATGTTGTTGAGACTACATTTAAAGAGGGTTTATGCGAAGTAGAGATGGAAATCTTAATTTCTCACTCTCAATTTGCTCAGTAGTATTTCTTCTCCTAAGTTTATCTACATTACAAGCTGACGAGTATCTCATCTCTTACCGATATGTGGTAAAAGATGCCACTCTTTACAATGAGACTCTTCATATTGCCAAAGCTATGAAAAAGTGTGTTGGCAACCCTCAAAAAGAACTAATTTTAGAAAATAACAATGAAGATGATTTAAAAAAAATTATCTCTGCAAACTCTATTGAGTTTATAGAGTATCTTCAAAAACTTGGTCTTCATATAAAACATGAAGAAGTTACCAAAAAATTTATAAATAAGTCAACGACGATATTGACACTTAAAACAACATGCTTCGAAGTCGATTTTAATGATAATTTCGCTAGAATCATAGCTTTAAAGTAAAGGTTTTCAGTGAAAATTGCAATAGTCGAAGATGATATTAATATGAGAAAATCTCTTGAAATTGCCATGGGCGATTTTGTAGAATTTGAAATAAAAACATTTAAGAATGCAAAAGATGCACTGAAAGCACTTGATGAGAGTTACGATTTAATCATAACAGACATAAACATGCCTGGAATGGACGGTATAGAATTTGTTAAAACATTAAATGGCAAATATGAAGTCATAATTATGACTGGAAATGCAACACTTCAAAGAGCCATAGAGTCTATTCATCTCGGGGTTAAAGACTTTTTACTCAAGCCGTTTGACGTAGACACATTGCTTAGAGCTATAAAGAGAGAGAGTAAAGTTCAAGAAGCTAAGAAAAAAATCTCTGTAAAACCTGAGGCAGAAAAATCTATTAGTAGCTTTTTAGGTACTTCTAAAGCTCTTGAATCAGCTTTAAATATAGCAAACAAGGCAGCTAGAACTGATGCCAGTATCTTGCTTCTTGGTCAAAGCGGTGTAGGAAAAGAACTTTTCGCAACTTACATTCATGAAAATTCGCCCAGAGCCAAAAAGCCTTTTATTGCTATTAATATGGCGGCAATTCCCGAAAATTTAATAGAGAGCGAACTCTTTGGGTTTGAAAAAGGTGCGTTTACGGATGCTAGTGAAGCAAAAGCCGGACAGTTTGAGTTAGCTAACGGCGGGACACTCTTTTTAGATGAGATTGGGGAGATGCCTTACGGAGTTCAAGCAAAACTGCTTCGTGCCTTGCAAGAAAAAGAGGTAAGAAGACTAGGTTCTTCAAAAACGACTAAAATAGATATAAGAGTTGTTTCTGCAACGAATGCAAACCTCTTAAATAAAATAAAAGATGGAGAATTTAGGGAAGATTTATATTACCGTTTAAATACAATTCCTTTGAATATCCCCCCTTTAAGTGAAAGAAAAGATGAAATTTTGCAAATCGCAGATAAAATTCTGCAGCAAAATTGTGTAAAATACGATTTTAAACAAAAAAGTTTTACAAAAGATGCAAAAGAACAACTACTAATGTATAGTTGGCCGGGAAATATCAGAGAATTAATCTCTGTGGTTGAGAGAGCTGCCATACTTAGCGAAGGTGATGAAATAACTCCCGAAGCTCTATTTTTAGAGTCCCGTGGACTTAAAGAATCCAAAAGTATTGAAACTATGGAAAAAGAACTTATTTCAGAAGTTTTAAGCTCAGCCGATGGCAATGTGGACAAAGCATCAAAAATTCTAGGCATGAGTAAAATAATTATAAGCGAAAAAATTAAAATATACAACATATAAGGGAAATAGGCAGATGGCAAGAAAGTATAATGTAGCAGTAGTTGGAGCAAATGGCGCAGTTGGGGAAGAGATTTTAGCTGTTTTAGGAGAAATCGATTTTCCACTCAATAAGTTAGTGCCTCTTGCAAGTTCAAGAAGCCTTGGAAAAAGTGTAGAGTTTAACGGCAAAGAGATTCCAATTGTAGAGTTAACAAACACTGTTTTTGAAGAGGAGGAGATAGATATAGCTCTCTTTAGTGCCGGCGGCGACGTAAGTGCTGCATATGCGGCTTTTGCAGTTGAAGCCGGAGCTGTTGTCATCGACAACACTTCACACTTTCGTATGGATCCAAAAGTTCCTTTGGTTGTACCGGAGGTAAACCCCCAAGATATCTCCAAATGGAGAGAGACGGGAATTATTTCTAACCCAAACTGTTCAACCATCCAAATGGTTCAAGCCTTAAAACCTTTAGATGATGCTTATGGTCTCATAAGGGTCGATGTTGCTACTTACCAAGCTACTTCCGGTGGCGGAAAAAGTGCGATGGAGGAGTTAGTGACTCAGATGCAAGACTTCTTTGCTTTTAAACTCAGCGAATCAGAGCACAAAAAATTCCCTCATCAAATCGCTCTAAACGTAATCCCTCAAATTGATCTGTTTCTGGAAAACGGATACACTAAGGAGGAGATGAAGATGGTAAATGAGACGACTAAAATCATGCATAAAAACATCGAAGTAAGTGCAACTTGTGTTCGAGTTCCTGTTCTTCGCGGTCACTCTGAAGCACTGACACTTACTTTTGAGAGCGATGTAGATGCTAATGAAGCGAGAGACATTTTGTCACGTGCTCCAAATATAGTGATTCTTGACGAGCCCTCAGAGAGCTTATACCCAATGCCGACTACTTGTGTTGAGATGAACCAGACTTTTATCGGTCGTATCAGAAATGACACATATAGAAAAAATATGCTTCATATGTTTGTTGTGGCTGACAACTTAAGAGTCGGGGCGGCTACAAATGCTGTTCGTATTGCTCAAAAATGGGTAGAGATGGAAGGCGAAAAATAGATGTTAGAAAAAATATTTGAAAACACTCTTTGGAATTCACGATTCATTATTATTCTTGCTGTAGTTTTTGGTCTTATCGGAGCTGTAATTTTATTTATTGTAGCAAGTTATGACGTATATGAGACAGCTAAATTCGTTATAAATACCTACATGACACATGCGCATCCTGAAAATTTTCACGAAGATGTTGTTGGTGGAATAATCGGCGCGGTTGATTTGTACCTAATTGGTGTAGTTATGTTACTTTTTTCTTTTGGACTTTACGAACTCTTTATCTCAGAAATAGATGCAGCTAAGGATTCAAATGGTCAGGAAAATCAACTTTTGGCGATTCACTCTCTTGATCAGCTTAAAGTTAAAATCTCCAAAGTAATTGTAATGGTTTTAGTTGTAGGATTTTTTCAAAAAGTAGGACACACCAACTATGTCGGTGCACTAGACTTGCTTTATCTTGCCTTTTCTATAACAGCTGTTTCAGTTGGTTTATACTTTTTAAGTAAAGTAGGAAAAGCGCACTAACTTTTTAATAAAATAAAGGATTTAATTTGAGTAAAATATTTGTAGATGCATGTTTGGGAAAAGAGACTCCCTACACTCCGGTTTGGATGATGAGACAAGCGGGTCGTTACCTTCCACAGTACAAAGCTGTAAGAGCCGAGACAGGCAACTTTTTAAACCTTTGCCATGACCCTAAAAAAGCTTGCGAAGTAACACTTCAGCCAGTCGATATTGTCGGGGTAGATGCCGCCATTATCTTTAGTGACATCTTAGTTATTCCCGATGAGATGGGTATGGATTTAGAGTTTATATCGGGCTCTGGACCAAAATTTAATGACCCTATCGCAACTGAAGCTGACCTTGAAAGACTCATAGGCGGTGAAGAGGCAGCGTCAAAACTAACCTATGTGTATGAGACCATTAAGCTTGTAAAACAAGAGTTGGCACAGGACAAAGCCCTTATCGGTTTTACGGGTGCTCCTTGGACGTTGGCAACATATATGATAGAGGGAGAGGGCACAAAAACTTACAATGTTTGTAAAAAGATGATGTACTCAAACCCTGCCCTTTTACACAAGATACTCGCAAAAGTAACCGAAGTTGTAAAACTCTATATGGAAAAACAGATAGAAGCCGGCATAGATGTAGTTCAGATTTTTGACTCTTGGGCGGCGGCGATTGAACCGGGAATGTATGATGAATTTTCTTGGAAATATATGATAGAAATTGCAGACTATCTAAAAGAGAAGCATCCAAACATCCCTATCATCATCTTCCCAAAAGGAATCCCCGCATTTTTAGACAAAGTCTACGGAAACTTTGATGTTTTCGGTGTTGACTGGTCAACCCCGATGGCTTTGGCAAAAGAAAAACTTGGTGACAAATATGTTCTTCAAGGAAACATGGAGCCATGCCGTCTCTACTCCAAAGAAGCTACGACTAAATGTGTAGAGGTGATTCAAGAGACTATGCAAGGCAAACGCCATATCTTTAACCTTGGACACGGAATTCTTCCCGATGTTCCTGTTGAAAATGCAATACACTTTATAAACGAATGTCACAGAGTAAGCACAAAAATCTAATCCGCCTCTTGGCATGTGGAAACCAATCCACATGCCAGCACCCAAAAACATGGAAATAACGTATGCAAATAATTTTCGGTCCCGTAAATTCTCGTCGCTTTGGAACATCTTTGGGCATAGATCTCTCTCCTTCCGCCAAACAGTGTAACTTTGACTGCCTTTACTGTGAACTAGCCCCAACGGCAACAGTAGACAAACAGACGCAAGTTGTAGAAGTTAATGAGATTATTAAAGAGTTAAAAAATCACTTAAGCACAAAAATAGATGTCATAACCCTTACTGCTAACGGTGAACCATCACTCTACCCTCACCTGAGCCAACTCATAGATGAAATAGATAAAATCAAAAACAACACCCAAACTCTCATCCTTACAAACAGTGCTGCCTTGGTTGATGAAAAAGTTTTTAATACCCTCTTAAAACTTGACTGGGTAAAACTCTCTCTTGACGCCATCAGCAGTGATATTTTCAAAAAGATTGACAGACCGCATGAGAGTATAAAGATAGAAGAAGTTGTACAAAAAGTGCAAGAGTTCAGTAAAGTTTATAAAGGGAAACTTTTTATAGAAATACTTTTCGTGCACGGACTAAACGATACTGTAGAAGAAGTCGCTAAACTAAACAATATATTAATGACGCTAAACTGCACAAGAATAGACCTAGGAACCATAGACAGACCTCCAGCCTATCCAGTTATGGGAATAAGCTATAAAGAACTCCACGACATCTCTTTAATGTTTAACAACTCTTTACCAATACATATAGCCTCAAGAGTTCACGCCGAGCCCAACAACGCTTACTATAGTGATGACGATATACTCAACACATTAGACAAAAGACCTTTAACGATGGATGATATAAATCTACTTTTTGATGAAGAGAGTAAAATAAGCCTAAACAGACTCATAAATGAAGAGCAAATCGTAAAAAAAAGAGTTGGAAATCTGGAATTTTTAATTCCACATGCCAACATAAAAAGAAAACGTAAGAACTAGCCTAAATAGCTTGACTTTTAGGGTCTCATAAAGTATAATTTCGGCTCAATAAATAATCCGAATTAGCTCAGCGGTAGAGTAGGTGACTGTTAATCACTTGGTCACTGGTTCGAATCCAGTATTCGGAGCCATTTATTTGAAACTTACAACTTTTTATCACAATCCGAATTAGCTCAGCGGTAGAGTAGGTGACTGTTAATCACTTGGTCACTGGTTCGAATCCAGTATTCGGAGCCACCCCTAAAATATTTACTTTCAAGTTCAAAGTCTAGTGCCAATCATATAACACTCTTTTTACTCCAACTTTATTCTATCCCAAGAAAAATTCTTAAAAATTGAGTTAAAAGTCTCATCCACTTCTGCTTTTATAACAACTGTCTCATCTCTATATGGATGGGTAAACTTCAATGAGTGGGCATGCAAGAGTAATCTGTGACAATCAAATTTTTCTCTTATAAATTTATTATGCTCTCCCCTGCCATATTTTGTATCACCTAAAATATGATGAGAGATATGTTTCATATGCCTGCGTAACTGGTGTTTTCGTCCAGTTTTTGGCAGAAGTTTTACAAGTGAATAGCGGGTAGTCTCATATTTGCCTATGGCATGTGGAAGTTCAACACTGCCAAGTCGTTTATACTCAGTCACAGCACTCTGGGCTTCTTTTTCTTCACTTGAATCTTTGTCTGCAATCTTGTCTAGTTTCACGCTTAAAGCATACTCTATTATGCCACTCTCCTCTGGATAGCCTCGGACAACAGCCAAATAAGTTTTTTCAATAGTATGCTCTTTAAACTGCTTGGACATTACTCTTGCCGTATCTTTGTTAAGGGCAAAGAGCAGTACTCCCGACGTTGGTTTGTCAAGCCTGTGAACAGGATAAACCCATTGAGCTATTTGATCACGCAGCATCTTATTAGCAAAATATATCTCATGCTTATCTATCATGGACTTATGCACTAAAAGCCCCGAGGGTTTGTTTATGGCGACAAGGCTTTCATCTTTGTATAAAATCTCTAATTCATAATTATTCCACATGCCAAAATAATACCGTTTTTCGTATATAATAAAAGAATGAAAACATCAAATATATTTAAAGATATTCCATCACAAGTCAAAGAAGAGTTATTTGAAGAGTTGCTTTGTAGAGATGGCTTGAAAATAGAGCGGATTGTCTCAAATGGACACAACTCTGCTGAGAATGAATGGTATGACCAAGAGAATCATGAATGGGTGATTATACTTCAAGGTAAAGCGATTTTAAGTTTTGAGAGCGGTAAAGATGTAAAGCTTAAAAGTGGCGACTATATAAATATACCGGCACATACTAGACATAAAGTTTCATGGACAACTCCCCAGAGTAAAACTATCTGGCTGGCAGTCCATTATTCCTGATTAATCTCTCTTAGTAGTCTTTCTTTTTTTCTTTGAAGTAGGCTTTACAAAAGGAGTCTTAGTCGGTTTTTTCACATGCTTCACTTCTGCTTTTTTATGTTCACTCTTTGCTTTAAACTCATCTTGATCCAATCTTCTAATAGTCGGATCCGGCTCAAAGCCGTCTACTGTTTGTTGCTCTATTTTTAGACCAATCAATTTCTCTATCTCTTTAATATCATATTTTTCATAAATATCTATAAGAGAAATAGCCTCGCCATTTCGTCCTGCACGCCCTGTTCGTCCTACTCTGTGAATATAATCTTCAGCAACTGCAGGGAGTTCGTAGTTTATAACATAAGGGAGATTCTCTATGTCCAAACCGCGTGATGCTATATCTGTAGCAACTAAAACTCTTATTTCACCCTCTTTAAACTGAGTAAGTGTTTTAAGTCTGTTTGCCTGTGTTTTGTCACCGTGGATGATGCCGCACTTCAAACCATCTTTTTTCAGTTCAAGCACAAGCACATCTGCACTTGCTTTTGTTCTTGTAAAAACTAAAACCTGCGGATAATTTCTAGAGCCGATAAGATAAGCTAAAAGTGCAGCTTTCCTCTGGGTATCGACCAAATAAGCAATCTGGTTTATGGTGTCAACAGTTGAATTTTTCTTAGAAGTTTCTACAAAAGCCGGTTTGGTAAGAACAAGTTTTGAGAGTTTTCTCACCTTGTCACTGTATGTTGCTGAGAACAGAAGCGTTTGGTGGCGTTTTGGTAAAAGCGGATGAACCCTTCTTATTTCCTTTGCAAAACCCATATCGAGCATTCTGTCTGCTTCATCGAGTACAAAAATTTCTATATGAGAGATATCAAGACCTGATTCCACATGCTCTAAAAATCGTCCCGGAGTTGCTATGATTATGTCAACGCCTTTTTTTAGCTCTCGCTGCTGGGCAACAATGTCTTTACCGCCGACTAAAACAGCACAATTCACACTCATGTGTTTTGCAAAGCCTGTAATGTCTTCAAATATTTGGATAGAGAGTTCTCTTGTAGGTGACAAAATAACAGCCCGTACCGCTCTCTCCTGGGTCCCCTCAGTATTTCTAAGTTTTTGCAAAATCGGAAGTCCAAACGCTGCAGTTTTACCCGTTCCCGTTTGTGCAGTAGCAAATACGTCACTTTTGGCCAACACTAAAGGTATAGCTCTTTTTTGGATAGTCGTAGGATGTTTATAGCCTAATTCGCCTATAGCTCCTAGCAATGGCTTAATAAGCCCTAATTTTTCAAATGACATAAATAAACAACCTCATAAAATATATGTGGAATTTTAGCATATTATTAAAAATATAAGTTGCTTATTGATATAATCGCTATACATTAATACAAGAATATAAAATGATAAGAAAGACTTTCAAAAAAACAAGCAAAAGTGAAAAACTAAAAGCATTTATAGAAAAATACAAAATTCCTAGAGAGTACCTTTCAACAAATAGAAGAATGGTTTCAAGAGCAGTTTTTATAGGTGTTTTCATAGCTTTTATACCCATGCCGATGCAGATGGCTTTGGTACTAGCTCTCATGCCTTTTTTCAGGTTTAACATACCTATCGCACTGCTTATATGTTGGCTAAGCAACCCTTTTACCATGCCGCTGATGTATTATGCAGAGTACATGACCGGTGCTTTTTTTCTCGGCACCGAGATGGCCCCCGTTGAGATGACGCTGGCATGGTTTAGTGAAAATTTAGATAATATTTTTATACCCCTTTATACTGGAACACTTTTTTATTCGGTGAGTGTCTCATCTTTGGCTTACTGGGCTGTCAACCATTTTTGGAGAGGTTCCGTACATAGAGATAAAAAGCTTCATCGCAATGACAGGAACATTTAATATAAATTTCTATTATAAATAACAACTAAAATATTAATTTTTATGATACAATTATCACATAAATGTCACAGAGAAATGGTACTAAGGCAGTATGAAAATCATGATAAGAGTTGCAAATTTTTTTAAAAAATATTTTATAAAATACATTGAGATTGGTGTTTTAACTACAGACAGTGAATCTTTACGATTAAAAAAAATATCAATTACAATCGTACCTCTTATAATGGGTCCGGCAGGATTTATCTGGTCTTTG
>MNYP01000131.1 GCA_001873135.1 Helicobacteraceae bacterium CG2_30_36_10 | reverse complement strand
CTAGTTTAAAGTAGAAAGGTTTTGGTTTTTCCCAATCTTTCTACTGCTTTTCATTTTTTACAGCAATCTTAAAGGTAACTCTTCTGGATTTATCTCTATCTTCTTCATCCTCAACTATTATTTTTTTACTATAACTAAATCCACTCCCGACAAGTATCTTTGTTAGCCAGGTTTGTGTTGCTCTGTTTTGCTTTAGAAAGATATAGCTCAGTGTTGAATAAGAACGGTTCATAGAGAGCTTTGCATTTTTTAAATACCTGTTAGTAAAATTAGTTGTGCCCCATTCGCTAGAAGTATGCCCGTTGATTGCAAGAGCCTCTATATAGCTCTGGTTTGCATTTAAAAACGGCATAAGTTTTTTTGAAAATTTATCTAAAAATATTTTTTGAACATCAGTCAATACAAACTCTGAAACTTTAAAGTACAAAGAGGGGTCTATTAATTGTATGGTTAAATTTTTTTGTATAATAAGTTGACGTGCATCTATCTCAACTTTAAAAATTCTGCAAAGTTCATCATAAAAATCTGGTGAGTAGATATTTGCGCGAGAGTTAAATCTTTTTTGAGTTTAACAAGCCACATATTAGACTCTTGAGAAGTGTTATTTGTATATATTCCGGCTGCTGCTGCCTCTGAATTATGTAAAATAGTTACAGCATTAAATGCGTCGTTATTATCCCCTCCGTAATGTTCCTGGGCTAAAAGTGAGAGGCGTTCATCTAAAAGCATTGCAAGAGCATCTGTGTTATAAGTGTCTTTGACATAACCCACGGCTATGAGCCTTGAATCGGAGTACTCTTTTATATCTTTTAGCACACTGTCGTAGGTAGTTAAAATCTCTTTGTCAATCAATATATTTTTTTGAAGGTCAAACTTTATAAGCCTGATTTGCTCTTTGTTGAGCACATTCTTTTGACTTAGAAGGGCTAGAAAATTGTTGTCTCTTAAACGGATAATTTTGTGAGGCGTTACAATTTCTTGCGACTTGAAGTGCTTGAGCCAAATCTTGTTCCCATTTTGCGTGACACGCATCATGGTGATGTCTCTATTGTTATCGTAGCTAGTTTGGCTTATAACTATGATGGAGCCATCATTTGCCTCTACAGCATCAACTCCTCTGTCGTCGTACCCAGTGCCATACTTTTTGCTCCATAGTTTGGTGCCGTCTTTTGAAAATCTGGCCAAGTAGATATCATTGAGACCCAAACCGCTCTCAAAGAGAGGGTCATGAGTTGACCTCGAAGTAGTAGAAGAGCCAACTGCCAAAACACCGCCATCTCGTAGATGTATGAGCTTACTCATAGAGTTGCGATTTTGCGTACCGAAAGTTCTAGTAAAAAGCACATCTCCATTTGAGTCAAGCTTTAAGAGCAAAAGCGAGCCATCAAGTGAATTTCCCCCAACGAAATAGCCGTTATCAGGAGTTTTTACAACCGCCACCGCCTCGTTAAAGTTTGCAAGATTAGTGGCTTTATGTAAGGTAATATTGGCAGAGTTATCGACTTTAAGAATATGTGTCTGCGGACCGTGAGTGTTTGACAAACTCGAGAGATAATCAAAGGCATTCGTATAAACACCGTCACTTGACTGTGGGGGAGCCTTAAAATCACGTGAAAATCCAACAGCACTTATTTGCCTGTCATAATCTTGCGTAACATCAAACAAAGCATCATTAAACGGTTCATCAATAATGATGGAAAAATCAGACGGCTTCGCTGTAAGAATGACAGTAAGTGAAAGGATTAGTAATATATATTTCATTGGCATACTTTTTTATAGAGTATATAGCAAAAAATATTCCTATTAAAAAATAATCAGTAATATATATGTATTATCTTTTGATGGTAATAAACTTTTCTTTCTCTATCATCGACCGAAGGATGCAGAAAAAAAAGAGGGAGAGAATGGTAACGTATAATGTAAAAGAGAAGGAGCTTTAATTGCCTAGCAAACTACACCCCATAGAATGAATATACACTTTCATATAAGAACTGCTTTGTTTCTTATAATTATGGAATGGCTAAATTTTGGACTATGACGGTTTGTTATAGCGATGGAAAGTTGAGTGTTTTGTGAAAATGAATGATTGTGTTGGGTGTGATAAAGCAGTGAATTAAGCCCCAATACGGGGCTTAAAAGAAACCTATCTAAGGTTTTCAAATGGAGCAGATACAACAGTTTTTCTAGTTACAGTGTATGGAACTAGAGCAGCTGCACGAGCTCTTTTGATTACGATTGTAATCATATCTTGGTGGCGTTTACAGTTACCTGTTAAACGACGTGGCATAATTTTATATCGCTCAGAAAGAGAGAAACGTAGTGTTCCTGCATCTTTATAATCCATAAAATCAACTTTAGCTTCACAATATTTACAAAATCTTTTTTTGTATTTTCTTTTTTCTGACATGGTATTACCTCTATTATCTATTTCTAAAACGGAATTTCATCTTCGTCGATGTCAATTACAGGAACAGAGTCACGGCTAGGCATTTCACGGCTTTGCTCTCGAGCTTGGCTGTTGTAGCTTGGTTTCTTATAACTTTGTTGTGCTGCAGGTTCATTATTTGCGTAGCTAGGCTGACTAGGCTTTTGATAGCTTTGTTCTCTGCCTTGCTGCGGTTCGTAATCTCCACCTTGATTCTCATTCGCCGGTGCGTTGTATGAACCTTGGCTGTCACCTTTTGAATCAAGCATCTGCATAGTTTCTACTGTTACTGAATGCTTAGAACGTTTTTGTCCATTTTGATCGACCCATTGTTCAAAGTTCAATCTACCTTCTACTAGGATTTTACTCCCTTTGCGTAGGTACTGGTTAGCTACTTCTGCGCTTCTTCCAAAGAATGTTATGTCTACAAAACATATTTCCTCTTTCTTCTCACCGTTAGTGGTGAATTTACGGCTGGTAGCTATAGCAGTTTTTGCTATACCCATTCCGCCTTGAGAATATCTAAGTTCGATATCGCGAGTTAAGTTTCCAACTAAAATTATTTTATTAAACATGGGCTTTCCTTAATTGCTTAGGCTTTACTGATTACTCAGCTACAGGTACTTTTTTATTAAACATGGGCTTTCCTTAATTGCTTAGGCTTTACTGATTACTCAGCTACAGGTACTT
>MNYP01000019.1 GCA_001873135.1 Helicobacteraceae bacterium CG2_30_36_10 | reverse complement strand
TCCAGAAAATAAGATACAGAGCTTATGAAGAGAGTCTCGAGTGAAAAATAAATCCTTAAAAATCCGTCTCTTTGTAAGCTTACTAGAGGATACTATTGTCAAAAAAACAGTAAACCTTACAAAAAATATCAATATCACAATAAATTTGGAGTTCAAATATGTGAAGCATAATTTTATAGTCTAACTCAGTGTTATTTTTCTGAAAAAAATGATATTTTTTTACAAGTGGAGAGTGGAATTTATAGTACGGATTTATTTGGGTTTATCTACAGACTTGACTTTGGGGCTTTTAATAGTGTAAAATTACGCTATCAAAACTTACAATCCCTTTCCTAGACAAAATCCCAATTACATTAAGGTGTATACTTTATGAGTGAAAACAATTCACAACAACCTCGCAAGCCTTCTAAACCAAGCAATAAAACTCGTTCTCATACGCCGGTAAAGGGTGCTACTATCGATGACCTTCGTACCAAAAGTATTGAAGAACTCGTAGCAATGGCAACAGAACTCAATGTTGAGGATCCCAACGAACTTAAACGTCAAGACGTTATTTTTGAAATCTTAAAAGCACAAACTGCCCAAGGCGGTTTTATTCTTTTTAGCGGTATTTTAGAAATCATGCAAGTATAGTACGGATTTATTTGGGTTTATCTACAGACTTGACTTTGGGGCTTTTAATAGTGTAAAATTACGCTATCAAAACTTACAATCCCTTTCCTAGACAAAATCCCAATTACATTAAGGTGTATACTTTATGAGTGAAAACAATTCACAACAACCTCGCAAGCCTTCTAAACCAAGCAATAAAACTCGTTCTCATACGCCGGTAAAGGGTGCTACTATCGATGACCTTCGTACCAAAAGTATTGAAGAACTCGTAGCAATGGCAACAGAACTCAATGTTGAGGATCCCAACGAACTTAAACGTCAAGACGTTATTTTTGAAATCTTAAAAGCACAAACTGCCCAAGGCGGTTTTATTCTTTTTAGCGGTATTTTAGAAATCATGCAAGATGGTTACGGATTTATCCGCTCTATTGATAAAAGTTTTAATGAGAGTATTAACGATGCCTATGTGTCAAACACTCAAATCAAAAGATTTGCTCTGAGAAACGGAGATGTTGTAACCGGTCAAGTTCGTCCTCCTAAAGACCAGGAGAGATACTACGCTCTTATTAAGATAGAAGCAGTAAATAGCTTACCTCCTGAAGAGAGTAAAAAAAGACCTCTTTTTGAAAATCTTACTCCGCTCTATCCACAAGAGCAAATAAAACTGGAATACAGAGAAAAAGGTCTGACCGGACGTATGATGGATCTTTTCTGTCCTATCGGTAAAGGGCAACGCGGTTTGATTGTTGCACCTCCAAGAAGCGGTAAAACAGAACTTTTAAAAGAGATAGCGCACGGTATTAGCAAGAATCATCCAGATATCGATTTGATAGTTTTACTTGTAGATGAGAGACCTGAAGAGGTAACAGACATGGAGAGAAGTGTTAAGGGTGATGTTTACAGCTCTACTTTTGATATGCCTGCAAAAAACCATGTTAAAGTGGCTGAGATGGTTATAGAAAAAGCAAAAAGACGTGTTGAGTTAGGAAAAGATGTAGTTATTCTTTTAGACTCTATTACTCGTCTTGCCCGTGCGTACAACACGGTCACTCCTTCAAGCGGTAAAGTCCTCTCAGGTGGCGTAGATGCAAATGCACTTCATAAACCAAAAAGATTTTTCGGAGCTGCAAGAAATCTTGAAAATGGCGGAAGTTTAACAATCATAGCTACCGCCCTTGTTGATACCGGTAGCAAAATGGATGAAGTTATCTTTGAAGAGTTCAAAGGAACCGGCAACATGGAGGTAGTCCTAGATAGAAAAATCGCCGAGAGACGTATCTATCCTGCTATGGATATTCTTAAATCGGGAACGAGAAAAGATGATCTTCTTATCAATCCTGAGTCTCTGCAAAAAGTGTTTATTTTACGTCAAATGCTTCATAAACAAGATAATGAAGTTGAAGCTCTTAAATTTATCTATACTACTATGGGTAAAAATGTGACAAATGAAGAGTTTCTTGAAAGCATGAACCAAAATTCTTAATATAAAAAATGAAATTTTTTTTCTTGCCACTAGGCATAGCTTTAGTGCGAGGAATTTGCCAAGAATTTACTTCCTTAGCGAAGGAGACATATAGATGAAAGTAGGTGTATTTGATAGCGGAATTGGCGGTTTAACAGTTGTAAAATCACTCCTAGAGCATGAACTCTTTGAGGAGATAATCTACTTCGGAGACACAGCTCGTGTCCCTTACGGTATTAAAGATAAAAACACTATAACCCGCTACGCCATCGAAGCTGTAGAGTTCTTTAAAAACTTCGAACTTGACCTTATTATAGTTGCCTGTAACACCGTGAGTGCTTATGCTCTTACTGAGATGAGAGAGACTTCCCCCTGCCCGATCATCGGGGTTGTAGAAGCCGGTATTTTAGCTACCTCAAATGCACTCAAAGACAAAAAATCAAATATTTTAGTTCTAGGAACTAAAGCCACCATAAATTCAAAAGCCTATGAAACAGGGCTAAACTCCCTTGGCTTTAATAACCTTCAAACAAAAGCAACAGGACTTTTCGTTCCGCTTGTAGAAGAGGAAATTTTCAGCGGTGAAATCATCGAAGCCACATTTAAACACTACTTTGAGCAAATCAGCGTTCCACATGCCATCATCTTAGGCTGTACCCATTTTCCTTTACTCTCAGAGGCTCTGCAAAATTACTTTGGCAAAGATACAATTTTGATTCATTCGGGTGATGCTATAGTTGAACATTTGCGACAAAAGTTTGACTTCAAAATAAAATACAAAGAGCCTACGCTTGAGTTCTTTGCTTCAGAAAACCCAGAAGCACTTAGAGCAATTGCTAAAAGTTGGCTACAACTAAAATAACTTCTATGTAATCATTAGGAAACATTCTCTGGCTACTATGTGCGTTATGAAAAATAAATTATCAGATAAATGGCTCGAAAGATTAGAAATTTTAGACATAGCTTTTCAACCTATTTTACATATGCACAATGGGAAAATATTTGCTGTTGAAGCACTTCTGAGAAATACTAAAGAGGCAGGCTTTGACTCAATATTTAGTGTTTTTGACGAAGCGTATGAAGAGAATATGTTATATGCTTTTGATATTAGACTAAGAAAAAAGGCTATAAAAAAATTTACAACAATTGCAGGGTATGAAAATTTAAAACTATTTTATAACTTAGACAACAGACTGCTTCATATGCCCGATTTCTCCGATGGAAATACAAGTAAAATTTTACAAAAATATAATGTTCCAAAAGATAGCATCTGTTTTGAGATATCAGAGAGGCACGAAATCTCAAAAGAGTGTAATATAGAAGAGATAATATCGCACTATCAAAATGATGATTTTTGTATAGCTATTGATGATTTCGGAGTTGGATATTCCGGATATAAACTCTTATATGACTCCACTCCAAATATTATAAAAATAGATAGATTTTTTCTTCAAGACATACAACTGCATAATAAAAAAAAGATTATGGTCAAAAGTATCGTAAACCTTGCAATACAGCTCGGTATAAAAGTTGTTGCAGAGGGTGTTGAAACAGAAGAAGAATTTTTAATATGTAAAGATATAGGGTGCAATTTTGTGCAGGGCTATTTAATTCAAAAGGCAACAAAAAATGTAGAGAAACTTCAAACCTCCTACTCAAACATTGTAACATTAATCGAAAAAAACAGAAGAAAAAAAAGTCAAAGCAGTATAATACAAGATAATGCCCTCACCATAAAACCACTCACTCTATCCACTCCTATGAGCGAGGTTATTGAGTATTTTAATACCAATAAAGATATTGAAAATATTCCTATTTTGGACAAATATAATCAACCTATTGGAATTTTGCAAGAAAAACAGATAAAGAACTATATTTACTCTCCCTATGGAAGATCTCTTTTGTTAAAAAAGCAAAACAATAAATCAAAGCTGAAAGATTTGCTTACACCCTGCCCTCACACCGACATACACAGTGGGATCACAAATATCATCGAGCTTTTCTCAAATACTCCCGACTCTGTTGGCGTTATAGTGACAAAAGAAAATGTATATTACGGCTTTTTAACTTCTAGAGCCATAATTGAGATAATGCATGATAAAAATATTTTATTTGCAAGAGAGCAAAATCCACTTACTAAACTTCCCGGAAATGTGGTTATTGAAGAGTATATTAATAGTGTCATTAGTAACTCTGCTAATTACATTTTATGCTATTTTGATTTAGACAACTTTAAAGCTTTCAACGATGTTTACGGCTTTAGAAATGGAGACAGGGTTATACAGCTTTTTGCTGATATTATGAAAAAAAATCTTGAACATGACTTTTTAAAAGCTCATATCGGAGGAGATGATTTCTTTTGTGCAGTTGAAGTTGATGACTCTTCAAATCAAGATATAAAGTTAATATATATATATAATATAATAAGCAAATTTACCCATGACGTTAAAGAGTTTTATTCACAAGAAGATAAAATCAATGGCTACATCTCATCAAAAGACAGAGATGGCAACCAAAAAAAATTCCAACTTTTAACAGTCAGTGCTTCTATAATTATTATTAGGGAATCTTGTAGGTACAAATCTTTAAACACTATTCATTCTATATTTTCCCTACAAAAAAAGGTAGCAAAACAGGAGTCAAAACACGCATCGATTAGCTCATTACTTTAATTTAACTCTTAAAATGATAAAATCACGCTAATACAAAATGGAGTAATTATTTGAAAGATAAGTCAGAAGTATTAGCAAGAAAATATCGCCCTACTAACTTTGATGAGCTTATAGGTCAAGAGACTATCGCTCAAACTCTTTCTCTCGCGCTTGACTCCAACCGCTTGTCTCATGCCTACCTTTTTTCAGGGCTTCGCGGTAGCGGGAAAACATCTACTGCACGTATATTTGCCAAAGCTCTTATTTGCGAGCAAAGTATGTCGCATCAGCCTTGCGGTGTTTGTCAAAACTGTGTTCTTGCAGCCCAGAACCATCATATGGACATCGTAGAGATGGATGCTGCTTCTAATCGTGGTATTGATGACATTAGAGAACTTGTAGAGCAAACGAAATACAAGCCATCCAATGCAAGATATAAAATTTTTATAATCGATGAAGTACATATGCTCACGACTCAGGCATTTAATGCACTTCTTAAAACTCTAGAAGAACCGCCTTCTTATGTCAAGTTTATTTTAGCAACGACAGACCCGCTAAAGCTTCCGGCAACTATTTTAAGCCGTACGCAGCACTTCAGATTTAAAAGTATTGCAATAAATAAAATAGTAGACCATTTGGCACATATTTTGCATCTTGAAAAAATAGAGTATGAAAATGATGCACTGCAAATCCTTGCAAGAAGCGGCAGCGGAAGTCTAAGAGATACGCTCACCCTGCTTGACCAAGCTATAATTTACTCAAAAAATCATGTCGATGTTCGCACTGTTACAGATATGTTAGGGCTTGTTGACCCTAAATTTACAGCTGATTTATTCGTTGCTGTTTTTGCAAAAGATTATGCTCGTATTGTTGAGTATGTAAAAATACTTGAAGATTATGAACCTGAAATGGTTGTCGATGAGCTCATTGCCTACCTCAAAGATAAGATGTACAATCAAGATGCTCTTTTTTCAACCCTAGTTTTAGATAGATTTTTTAGAATTTTGAGTGATTCAAAATATCTTTTTAGCATTAATGCTGACGGCTCCTTTGTTTTATCGCTTATATTTTTCAAAATGGTTGAAGCTCTGCGCATAAAAGAGGTTGACCAGATGATTGAGTCTCTGCAAAAAGAGATACAGCGGCCTGAAATATCTACTATAAAAGCACAAACTGCAACTCCCGAGAGAGCACAAAAAGTTCTAAAAGAAGAGACATTTCCACATGCCGAGAGTGAAATAAAAGCAGAACTAGAAGTAGAAGCAATTATAGAAGATACAATCCACATGCCAAATCCACATGCCAAACTCTTTGATACTCTTATACTGAAAATCAAAGATAGAAACTATGAACTTGGAGAGTGTTTTACAAATAACATCAAATTTGTCTCGTATGAAGAGAACATTTTAACATGGGAAAGTTGCGCGAATGAAGAGTGCAAAAAAGCTTTAAAACACGGTTATTCAGCGATTAAACAACTAGTGCGTGAACTTTTTGGTTTTGAAACAAAAATAAAAGGTATTGCCTGTTCGCAGGTAACTGAAGAAAAAAAAAATGACGAAAAACTAGAATCGTCGCAAGAAATAAATCCACAGCCAACAATTCAGCCTCAAATGCCAAATCCACAAAGCAGTTCTATGATCGAAGAGGCTGAAATCGGAGGAAGTGCAAGCTGTGTTACAAATTGCTCTGAGGATGATGAATCAACAAAAGAGCTAAACGGTACCGACATAACACAAGAACCGATGATTCAAAAAGCTATTGAGTTATTTGAAGCTAGAAAAATAACTGTTCAATCTAAAATATAAGTTATTAGATTTACTCAAAAAAAATCTCGCTGCAGCAGAGCTCCTCTTTTTTGCAAAAAATTAATATATTTTCATAGGGAGTAGAATTTCTCCTTTTGATTGTTGCAAAGTTAGCTTGAGATATTCCCAGTGCTTTAGCAACATCTTTATCTAAAACTTTTCCATCTTTATTTACTGACATATAATGCTTTAACCGCTCTATTATAGAGTGAAAGTTTCTCATTCATCTTCCTACTTGTGAATTAAAGTAAAAATATAACTAAAGAAAAACTTTATTTCTAAAAATATTGCAAAATGCTATTATTTTAGCATCTCTTTTATGCTAAAACTAAAGGTAGAACCTTTACCATATACAGATGTAATTTTCAGCTCAGAGTGATGCGCTTTTAAACTATGGCTAACCATAGCCAGTCCTATTCCCATTGAGTTATCCCAACTATTTTTATTCACCCTGTAAAACTTCTCTGCAACTTTTGGTATATCTTCTTCTTTAATGCCGATTCCTCTGTCTATAACGCTTACCACTGAATTTTCTAGTACTAATTCTACATCAGACTCTGAATACTTTAGAGCATTGTCTAGCAGGTTAATTAGAACCAGCTCTATCATAGTCTTATCTGCATGTATAACTGTAGAATCAGCTCTCACAATAATTTCTCTGTCTCTATACTTTAATGATAAATTAGCAACTATTTCATCAAACAAAGCTTTTAAATCAAAGGTGATTTCTCTAATTTTCAAATCATTATTTTCAAGTTTAACAGAGAGCGCTAATCTGTCTAAAATTTTAATGATTTTTTCACCGTTTGAGCTTATTTTAGACAAAAATTTTGTACGAATAGCAAGAGAAACATTTGGGTCTTCTTCAAGCGTTTGCGCATACCCCATTATTGACGCAACAGGATTTTTTAACTCATGCGATACGGCAGAGAGAATATCTTCTCTTTGTTTATTCATAAGTCTTAATTTGGCTGTGTACTTACGTTTTTGTTTTTCCCTGCTCGTCAACTTCTTAATAAGATTTTTAAGGATTAAAGAGATCTCTAAAAACTCATAAAAATAATTAATTTTTATAACAGCATTATAATTTTTGTTAGATATTTCATCTAAAAAATTTGTAATTTGTTTTATATCACTCACTACGCGCTTACTCATTAATCCCGAAAGGTAAAAGGCAACTACTAGGACAATAAAAAAAGCTATTAATAATTTAAACCACAAAGAGTAAAAATCATTTAAAGTCTGTTGCAGACTCATAGACAGCCTTATATAAATAGGCTTACCGCGATACATACACTTTTTAGCTACATATAAAAAATCTGTTTGTAAAGTTTTTGAATATCTTACGATATGGGAAAATGTTTCTCTATTGGCCTGCATGATTTCATATCTGTTTGCGTGATTATCCATGCTCATTTTATCAATATTTGATTCAGCCACAACAACACCGTTATCGTCAATGATAGTAACTCTCAAATCTGTTTTATCATGAATCATAAAGGCAAATAATTCTAAGTCATCAACAGCTTCGAGTTCTAAGCTGACAAGTATAATCGAATGTTCTAAACCAGTCTTCTTGTGTTCAATTGTGCTCTCTTTTAAAGAGATATAAATAATAATGGAAAACAAGAATAAAGCCCCAACAAAAAGGAAGAAAAATTTAACAAGGAATATTTGATGTATTTTTAACAAAGCTTGTACCCAACTCCACGAACTGTTTGTATGTACTCTTTTGTCTTACTCGGGTCTATCTTTTCTTTTAAGCGGTTTATAGCAACATTAACAGTTCTATACTGGTAAACTTCACTATCTCCCCATACATTTTCTAAAAGATAGTCACGGTCTAAGACACTGTTTTTATTAATAATAAATTCGTACAATAGGTCAAATTCTAATTTTGTAACATCTACGCTCTTTGCATTTACGAAGAGGGTTCTTCTATTTTTGTCTAGTAACAAATCTTTATAAGTAAGTGCACCTTCATTATATTTTTTTGCTGTTCTGCGCAGAAGTGCTTTAACTCTTAAAATAAGCTCTTTCATGTTGAAAGGCTTTGTTATATAGTCATCGGCTCCCCGCATAAAACCCTCTTCTACATCTAATTCGCTGTCTTTGGCACTTAAAAAAATAACCGGAGTTAAAATATTATCTTTTCGAAGTTGGGCTACAAACTCACTCCCTTCTACTCCGGGAAGATTTCTATCCATAATAAGCAGGTCAATCTCTTCTTCTTCTAAAATCTGGGCAACACCTTTTGTATTTAAAAAACCAATAGTGTCAAACTTTTCTTTTGATAGAGTATATTCAACTAACTCTAATAAATCTTCTTCATCTTCTACTATAACAATTTTAGCACTCATGAAATAACCTTTTATAGTGAGGGAGTATAATGCTGTATTTTATCGTAATTAGATTACACAATAATTACATATTGCCATAAATTAAGAAAAAACAGTTTATAATGATCGAAAATGTAGAAGGATAATATAGTGTTTGTGTCATCATATAATACTTACATTAGCACGAATTCTCAGAACAGGGGAATTAAAGAGAGGAGTTCCGAGAGAAGGAGGGATTCTTCATTTAAATCCAGCCCTTACCTACCCCAAGAAACACCGCAAAATAAAAGTTTAAATCTGCCTATAGATTATGTAATTAACAGTAAATCTTTTGGGAATAAACTTGAAATAGACAGACAAGAACAAGAACTTCAAAACCATAAAGAGGGCGAGCTCAGTAAATCAAAAGAGTTGACAAAAGAGTTTAAAAGCAACAACACTTTAAAAAGTGCCGAGCTTGCTTATAAAGAGGGCTCGAGCATATTTGCACTTTTAAGAAAGAGTCATCCGGCTATAGACCAAACACCTACAATAGACAAAAATCTTCCAAATGAAACTCAAGAGCTTCAAGAGCAAAATATGCGTCATATTATGGTCAATACTTATCTTTCGAATGATAAGTATTACCAGATAACTGCCTAAAACCTTATTCTTCTACAATATAAGGTCGTGCATCCACAAATTCATTTTTAAAGCCTCTGGATTTTGGAGCCATCTTAAAGAAGTATGTATTTGGTGCTACATTTTCCTCTGAAGCCTGTATTGTCCAAGGTTTGTCCAAGTGAATAGTTATTTTATAATCAACATATCTATTTCCTGAATTATCTGTTTTAACATTCACTAAAAAATAGTCTGAGTTTTGCGGTGTTTTTAAATTATTGTAATAAATATCTTTTATCCAATAGCTATAATAGTTAAAATGATATTTTTGACCAACATTCATATATACCTGTTCTGTTGTAATACTGTCGGGAACTGCTAATGAGCCATGTATTTCTACATTCGTTTTCGCTTCTTTAATTTTACTGACAGTATCTACGAACTGCTCAACATCAAAAGAACTTCTATTTGTGTACTTGATGTAATCGAGCATTGGAGCTTGACTTGCAGTTTTTACATCAAAAAAAGCTTTATCATAAGTTCTTCCGGCAACTGCTTTTGTCGGTTGTATTTTAGCGACAGCAATCTCAACAGGCTTCTCTTTATAAACTACTTTTTCCACTTCAACAAGTTTTTCAACAACAACCGGTTTATCTACATAAACAACTCTCTCTTGAATAACTACTTGTGGCTTTGGAGCCTCTTTTGGACAGTCATCAAAATCACAATCCAAATTTATAAATGCCTGCTTGGCAGCATCATTTGCACGAGTATAATCAGAAGCTTGAGCCAGTATAAATACCGATAGTAATGCAAAAACTATTTTTAACATGTTTTTCCTTTTTTGTTAATGTGTGTATATTATAATAAGCCATATTAAATCTAACTAAATTACTCTTCTGTCCAAGCATCGGTTTTGACAACTCTCGTATCATCAAAATACTTCAACTTAACAGCGCTAGAACATAGACCTTCACTAAAATCCATAATGACAATTTGGAGTATCTTTTTACACTTTTTGGGTATATCAAAATGTCCTTTCATTCCTGTCAAAAACTGTTTAAGCGGTATTTTTTCGTCCATGCCGATAACATTATCCCTACATCCGCTCAGTCCTATATCTGTTAAATAGACTGTGCCGTTTGCTATTTGAAAATCGTCCGTTGAGACATGGGTGTGCGTTCCGATAATCCCACTGACTTTAGCTTGCATCAGCATCATCATAGCTCTTTTTTCGCTTGTTGCTTCTGCATGAAAATCTATAAAAATATTTTTAATACCCTGAGTATGAAGTTCATCTACCGTAGCTTGCGCACATCTAAAAGCATTGTCTGAGTATGGCATAGAAAAGTGCCCTATCAGGTTGAGAACAGCCAGTTTTTCTCCGGCAACATCGTAAACTTTGCATCCTGTTCCGCTTACCTCATCAGGGTAATTATGCGGTCTAAGTAGTTCATGCGTATCAAAAAGAGCAATAACATCTTTTTTGTCCCAACTATGGTTTCCCCCGGTCATACAGTCGATTCCACATGCCACTAATTCATTGGCATTTTTAGCAGTCAAGCCAAAGCCATGTGAAGCGTTTTCATAGTTTGCTATCACAAAATCAACACCATATTCTGCCCTTATTTTTGGCAAATACATCTTCACCATATCACGACCTGGCTGACCCACTATGTCGCCTATAAAAGCTACTCTCATTATAAAACCTTTGGTTTGCTATTTCTTAGATAAATCAGTGTTGCTTTTATGATGTCATCATCATCTTTGCTCCGTGATTTTATGCTCTCTTTTGACTCATTTATATAGGTAAATGTAATATTTTGCCCGTAATTCATAATAGATTTTATATTATTATCTAGGCTCAGAATCTTTATAACCATCAGTTCAATAAACTGTTTTGTCGGGTTATCAAGTTCTCCAAATCTGTCGATAAGCTCCTCTTCTATCTCGTAAATTTCTACAACCTCTTCACATTGTGAGAGTCGTCTGTAGATATCTAAACGTAGCCTGTCCTCTTTTACAACCTCATCTGAAATGTAGGCTGAAATAGCCAACTTAATATCGACTTTTGCTTTTAGCGTCTGGGTCGTGTTACTGAGCACTTTTATAGCGTCTTCTAACATTCTGAGGTAAAGCGAATAGCCTATGTTTTTTATATGCCCGCTTTGAGCATCTCCAACCAAGTTACCCCCGCCGCGTATCTCTAAATCGTGGTAAGCCAGAACTGAACCGCTTCCCAAAAAGGAGTTTGACTCCAAGGCAAGAAGGCGTTTTTTTGCCTCGTCTGTCAGATTTTCTTTATTTTGTACTATAAAATAGGCAAAACCCTCGTAATGACCGCGACCGACACGACCGCGAAGTTGATGGAGGTCTGCCATACCAAATCTATCCGCTCCGTCGACTATAATCGTATTTACCTTTGGCATGTGGATTCCGGACTCGATGATAGAAGTCGCAAGCATCAAGTCATACTCTCCCGCTTCAAACTTCAGTAGCTCCTCTTCAGTTTTAGTCGCTGAAATTTGAGAGTGCAGCATTACGATTCTAAGGTCGGGCAAGAGTGCTTTTAATTTGCCGAATTTAATAGGCATGTGGTCTATAGAGTTGTGAACATAAAAGAGCTGTCCGCCGCGGCGAAGTTCTCTTAAAATAACTTCTTTTATTAACTTCTCTTCATACTCTTTTACAAAAGTTCTCACACCCTGACGCTCACTCGGCGGCGTTAAAAGCTGTGACATCGTTTTTATAGAACTCATAGCCTGATTGAGCGAACGCGGAATCGGTGTTGCACTCATGGAGAGTAGGTGTACATTGTGATACAACTCTTTTATCTTCTCTTTTTGTTTGACGCCAAACTTATGCTCTTCATCTATAATGACGACGCCGAGTTTTTTAAATTCAAGTCCAAAAAGAGAGTGAGTCCCAACCACCGCATCTAACTCTCCGCTGGCTATTGCTTTTATGATGTTTGTTTTGTCTCTTGTGCTTACAAATCTATCGAGTTTTGCCACTTTAATGCCTAAGTTGTCAAAACGTTCGGCAAGTGAGCGATAGTGTTGCGCTGAGAGTAGCGTTGTTGGAACAATAAGCGCTGACTGATAACCCGATTTATAGGCGGCGTAAATAGTGTTGAGTGCAACTTCTGTTTTTCCAAAACCGACATCACCGCTTAAAAGTCTGTCCATAATATGCCCAGATTCCATCTGAGTGATTATCTCATTTACTGCCTGCGTTTGATCCTCTGTGTATGAAAATCCTGCAAGGGACTGGAACTCTTTTAACTCTTTTTTTAAGAGAGTTATTTTAGGTGATTTAATTAATGCTCTTGCTGCTGCAGTGTTTACAATAGCTCCGGCGATTTCAAAAAGTCGTTTTTTAACCTTCTCTTTGAGTTTTCCAAAGCTCCCCTTGCCCAGCCTATCTAAAACAGGAACGGAGCCGCCTGAGGCAATGTAGCGGTCTATACAGTCAAGGTTTTCAACAGGGAGTAAAATTTTGTCATCGCCGACATATTTTATGACGATAAAATCTTTTATGCCGCCTAAAATTTCTGCCTGCTCAATGCCTTCAAATATACCGACCCCGTAATCTTCATGAACAACATAATCGCCTGTTTTTAAATCATCCAGAAGTATGGCACTTTTTCTTCGCCTTCTCTTTTTATCTGGTTTATTGAGTGAAATAATCAGTTCGTCTTTTGTGAGAATATTTAAAATATAAGGCGCGTAGACTTCATTTATATTTTGCAAATCAAAAAGTCCCACCTGTTTCATAGAGGCTTTATTTGCGGCGATAATAGTTATTTTTTTATTTTTATGTACTTTTAAAAGTGAGTCAATATCCACAACAACTATCTCTTTAAAGTTATCGGAGTTTGGTAAAATTTCTAGATTAAAAGAGTCTCTTGGAAGGGTTGGATTGTTGAGACCATAAGCATCTTTTAAAAGATTATCTAATTCACGTGAGAGTTTTACATTTTTATTTTCTAAAAAATTAGCAGCAAACTCTTCTAGGTACCAAAACCCAAGAGAAGAGATATCTTTGATTAAAGAGTCAAACTGAGAACACTCAACTCTTTTACTTAAAATATTAAATTCATTTTCATCAAGAGAGTAAAATGCAGCAAATATTTCAAAACTATCCAACTCCTCTTTTTGTGTTCGTTGCGATTCAAGTTCAAAAAACTTTATCTGCTCTATCTCATCATCAAAAAGAGAGACTCTAATCGGGAATTGTGCTGAGGGTATATAGATATCTATAATATCGCCTCTGTGAGATATTTCGCCCTCAACCTCAACCATATCTACGAAGCTATAACCCCAAAAAAGCATCTTCTCCTTAAAGGCTTTTACGTCTAATTTTTGTCCAAATTCCAAGGTAGTCGATTGTAACAGCTCAGGTTTTGGCATGTAAAAAAGCAGTGTTTTAAGAGGTGAAATAATAAGAGGTTTTTTCTTTGCTGCGTAGTATTCTCTTAGGGCACTCAAGAGTTGGAGCAACTCCTCTTTGTAAGAGCGCAAATCATCCCCGAAAGTTGGACGAAAATCAGGAAAAACAAGCGCTTCTTTTTTAAAAAACTTCGCTACATTTGAGAGCTCTTGGGCCTCTTTAGAGTCTTCACAAACCAAAATTTCCATATCTTGATTTTGGTTCGTTTTAAAATATTCAAATAAAGCACTTTGAGACATAATTTTCCTGTTTGAGAAGAGTAAAAGAGAACTCTTTTACTTTATGATTTATTTATTTGAACTTTTGGAGCAGGAGAATTGGAGTTTTTAACAATACTATTTCCCTCAAAAAGCCCCTTTGCTTCAATAACAAGTTCTGAAGATTCAATGGTTCCATTTACCTTGCCCGCAGCCTTGATTTCAACTTTATCAGCCCTGATTTTTCCTTCTATAAAACCCTGAACAACTAGCCTTTTGGTAAAAACATCCCCTTTAACATGCCCATTTTTACCAATATTTACCTCTTTATCAGAAGTGATTATACCTTCAAACTCACCATCTACATAAAGGTTGCACGAGAGGTTCATCTCCCCTTTAATTATTGATCCTGCTGTGACAATAGTTGTGTTTGTATCGGTCTTTGTACTTTGAGTCTTGCTGTCGCTGTTAGTAAAGATTGCCATGGTATTTTATTTTCCTTTTCAAATATTTCATTATAATTTTTAATATTCCATTTTATAAACCAGAATGGATTAACTGTTCTAGAGATAAATCTAACTTCATAATGAAGATGAGGACCGTTGCTCATGCCGGTATTGCCGGTATAAGCCAACAAATCCCCTTTTTTAATAAACTGACCTGATTTTATCACAATTTCGTTTAAATGCCCAAAATAAGTTTTAAAACCGTAATTGTGCTGTAGTATTATCAGTCTGCCATAACCACTCCTGTTATGAAGTCCTGCATATTCAACAATTCCATCTGCCGTTGCATAAACTGGTGTACGCATCGCAGCCCTCATGTCAGAGCCACGATGCAACTCTCTTGTACCAAGAGTTGGATGAATTCTATAACCAAATTTACTTGTAATTCCCTTATATTCGATAGGGGAACCACTTGGGATAAACTGCAAAAGAGTTGCCATCTGTTGAGAATCCAATTTTGTCTTATTTACTCTTTCTATAAGTGGCACATCGGTTGCGTTTGACAAACCAATCATCTCCTCTATTTCTAGGAGTGAATCGGAGACCTCATTAAGCTCTTCTTTTTTTCTATCTAATGCTTTTTGAGTATTTAGCATATGTTGGTCTAGTTTTAAATTTTTTGATTGTAAGTTCGCGTAGGAAACTTCCATCTCTGATCGTTTTTTATCTATTTCATCAACTAAGTAATCTAAATATAAGATAGTCGCAACAGCAATTAAGCCAACCACTCCTAAAAATGCCGCTGCATAGAGTAGAGCTTTTTTTATAAAATAGTGCAAGTTAAACTGCTTAAGACCATTAGTGTCATGTATAGTGACGGTAAAGAGATTATTCATTATACTCCCGTAAAAAGGTTTCTACCACGCTAAAAGAGCCAAATACCAAATACTCTTTATCAGGTTTTACTGCTTTAAATTCTGAGTATTTTATCTCTAATTCATTTAAAGCTCTTTGAATAAACTCCTTAGATTCCACTCTCTCACCAACTATGTCAATAATTTCCACATGCCAAATAAGTGGCTTCAAAATTCTCAGTATCTCTTTATAATCTTTATCTTTATAACTGTTGTAAACCAATATATATTTTTTGCCCTCTAAGGCTTCGACTATGGAGTGCGCAGCTAAAGGATTGTGTCCAACATCTACTGTCACATTATCCGCTATTTTGCTTAGCCTGCCGAAAAGTCTTGCATTTTCAAAATTTTTACTCGAGTAATTGATTTTTAAAAATTTCAAAGCACTAATACTTAGTTTTAAATTCTCTTTTAAATAATTTACAAGAGATAATTGTTCAGAGATTTCATTGATTTTTTTCTCATCTTGTGTATTTAAAAAATCTTTTATAGCGTATATTTTTGCGTCTTTTTTTAATGCTATATCTTTAGCAATGAGCCTTACTTCTGGGAACTTTTGATTGGCTAATATA
>MNYP01000119.1 GCA_001873135.1 Helicobacteraceae bacterium CG2_30_36_10 | reverse complement strand
TTTCTCATCTTTAGCAAATATTCTGGTCTTATATTTTTTAAAATCTTCAAAATTCATTCCATCATTCCTAACAAAACCAGGTGAGTAAAACGCTAAATACCCATTAATGTCATCATATATCCAGTTAAATCGCCATTGATAAAGCTGTGTTAGAATAGATGCTAATTTTTCTTTGGTAATTTCTTTTTGAATTTCTGATTCGCTTATAATAACCAATGTCTTATCTATATCAATCCTTTTGTCTAGGCACTCAATTTGTGAATTATTTATAGCGATGCAGCCTTTTGTAAACTCATCTCTTTCTTGCTGTGTTGGTAGACCGTGTATCCAGATTCCAGAACCATTCTTTCCTTTATATGTATCATAAGCATTTGGGTAAGATGTTACAAATGCTAATGGCCCGTAGAATGAGTCAAGTTTAGATATTTTTTTGGTTATATCGTAGATTCCGTCTGGTGTTTTTAAATCTCCTTCTTTGACTTTATCACCTCTTTCTTTTCCCGTAAAAGCATCATAGTTCTTTTGAAATTTAAACTGATTATTTTCATTTTGTTTATACAAACTGAGAATTGACTTCTCTTTATTACATGTCAGTATAGAAGAATAGTTTTCAATATAGCCAAACTTAAGATCTTTATTTTTTAAATATTCATCCCAATAAGAGATTCTTGTAAGTTCTAAATCCATCTGTTTTTCTATGTCTTTAATACCGTTGATTCTATAGTTTGTTAATAGTTCATTCGCATTCAAATATATACCAAAGAAGGTTAAAAGCACTATTTTTAATATCAGGTTATTTTTTCTAGAGCTCACTTTTATATCCTATTTCTTCTAAGAAAGCTTTATCTTTTGTCCAGCCTTTTTTTACGATTACCTGCAAATTTAAATATGCTTTTTTACCGCTAAGAGTTTCGATTTTCATTCTTGCATATTGTCCTATGCGTTTTATAGCTTCTCCGCCTTTACCTATTATGATCCCTTTTTGAGAATCTTTTTCTATAATTATTGTTGCATGGATTTTATCTAGGTTATTATCTTCTTTAATGGAGTCTATTATGACATCAGATTCGTAAGGTATTTCATCACTTATATTTTCAAATATACCTTCTCTTATAAAACCGGCATATATATCACGAACCAATTCACTGGTTAAATCTTCGGGGTCAAATAGAAATGGTGAATCTGGAAGATTTTTAGAGATAACTTGCAGTAAATCCACATGCCCGATTTTTTTTGGTATTGCCACCGGGATAAGTGCTTCAAAGTATTGAGCATAGGGAGCGTAAGAGTTTATTTTTTTAAATAGTTTATCTTGAGATACCTGGTCAATCTTGCTAAGAACTATAATATGTTTCACTTTTGCATTGTTGAGTTTTAAAAACTTTTCATAATGTTCTACGCTGTCGGTAACAGGTGCTAAATAAACAATTAAATCACAGTCACCCATAGCTTTAAGAGCTTCATCCAGCATAAACTGGTTGAGTACTTTTTCTCTTTCATGCAGTCCTGGAGTATCTACAAAAATTATTTGAGTCTCACCATGCATTACAATTGCATTTGATCTTTTTCTTGTAGCATTAGCCTTTTGGCTAACCATAGCTATTTTCTCACCTAAAAGTGAGTTCATCAATGTACTTTTTCCAGCATTTGGACGACCGATAAGAGATACGAAACCAGCTTTAGTCATATTTTAGACCTTTTAAGTTTATATAAAACAAGCTAGAAGCACCTGCTTTTGGTAGCCACAAGTGGCGTGAGCTTTCCGCTGAGGAAAACGTAGTGTTAGCGTTGTAAAAAGAATTATTTCTTTTTACGTCATAATTATAAAATATATCGAGATAAATCATCATCTTCAACAATTTCATCAAGTTGTTTATGCACAAGTTCAGAAGTTACTATAAACTCACTTCCAGAATGCTCATGTGCATTAAAACTCACTTCTTCGAGTACTTTTTCAAGTACGGTATGCAATCTTCTAGCCCCGATATCTTCTGTTATCTCATTCGCACGATGCGCAAGTTTAGCTATGGTTTTAATAGCTTCGTCTTCAAAAGTCAGTTTCATACCTTCAACACCTAAGAGCGCTTCATACTGCTTAAGTAATGAATTTTGGGTTTGTGTTAAAATTTTGTAAAGTGTATCTTCAGTCAAAGATTCAAGTTCTACTCTTAGAGGAAATCTCCCCTGAAGCTCTGGAATCAGGTCACTCGGTTTGGTTAAATGAAATGCACCGGCTGCAATAAAAAGAATATGGTCGGTGTTAATGACTCCATATTTCGTAGTTACACTGCTACCTTCAACTATAGGAAGCAGGTCTCTTTGGACTCCCTCTTTACTCGGGTCATTGCGTGATTGGCTTTTTGCACTGACGGTAATTTTGTCAATTTCATCAAGAAAAATAATGCCGCCATTTTCGGCTCGTTTTAAAGCTTCATTGTTAATGCTCATCGTATCTAGGAGCTTTGATGATGCTTCAAGTTTTAGTAACTCTTTTGCATCTTTTATTGTCACTTCTTTTTTATTATCTTCTTTATTTATGGCTGTAAAAATTTTAGAAAATGATTCTTGAACTTTTGCCATTTCAGGGGGAAGATTAGTATCATTAAACTCAATATGTACTTTATCAAATGAAAGCTCAATGATTTTGTCATCCATCTCGCCATTAGCAACCTTTTCTTCCATACTGTTAAGAAGTCTTTGATAGTCATCTTTTTTGGACTCACTGGCACCTTGCGAAAGAGGGGGAAGGAGTTTTTCTACTATTTTATTCAAAATATAGTTTTGTATTTTATTTTTATTAGCTTCTTCTTGTTCGGCCTTAACGATGGATATGGAATTAACAACCAAATCACGTATCATTGATTCAACATCACGACCTACAAATCCTACTTCTGTATATTTGCTGGCTTCTACTTTAATAAAAGGAACTTTCATCATCTTTGCAAGTCGTCTTGATATCTCTGTTTTTCCAACGCCGGTAGAACCTATCATAAGAATGTTCTTTGGCATAATTTCATCTTGAAGTTCTTGACTTAACTGCATTCT
>MNYP01000009.1 GCA_001873135.1 Helicobacteraceae bacterium CG2_30_36_10 | reverse complement strand
GTGCATTAGAAGATGGCAATGTCAGAAGTGCTTGCATGAGTGCTATTGAAAAAGCCTATACGAAAGCTACACAGTTATAACTTTGACTCTATTTGCACATGCCGGAGTCCGGCATGTGCAAACAGTTCTCTAAACTATAAAAACTTCAATATCTCTTTTTCAATATCTTCTTTTTCTATAACTCTATTATGAACTATCTTTTTATTGAATAGTTCTTTTACCATTACCGGAATTTCGACCTTAGCTTCTTTTGAAATACTCTCAAGTGCTATAATGTCTTTTGCATCAACCTCGCCTGTTAAGGCATTTGCTATTACCGGTGAAAACTTTGTCCATTCGGCAGTTGAATAAATAATACTTTTTATCTTTGGATTTGACAAAGTTTCATAAGCTTTAAAACATGTTGCTGTGTGAGGGTCCATTAAGTAACCATCAGCAAAAGCAGCTTTTATATACTCTTTGCCCTCTTCATCACTGCAGTAATCAGCCACAAAAATCTCTTGGAGTTTCTCAAGTTCCCAAGACGATAGTGTATAAATCTTCTCTTTATCAAGACCTTCCATCAACTCTCGTGTTCTGCTTGCTCCATACAGACCAAAAAGAACTCTCTCAACATTAGATGATTTTAAAATATCCATAGCCGGCGATGTGGTTAGTTTTAAATTACCCTCTCTTATGTCATATATACCTGTCTGAATCAGTCTGGTTAAAATATTATTCTCATTTGAAGAGATGACCAACTTTTCAACCGGAAGTCCCATAAGCATGGCGTAGTAGCCACCGAGAACATTTCCAAAATTTCCGCTTGGAACATTCAGGTAAACTTTTTCACCTATCTCAATCGCATTTTGTCTTACTAGTTCAAGATAGTTGTGTATATGGTAAACTATTTGAAAAATAATTCTTCCGAAGTTTACTGAATTTGCAGCAGATAAGGAGATGTTTTTTTCTTTGAGTGTTGCTTTAAAACTCGGCGAAACCAAGAGGTTTTTAAGTGCCGACTGTGCATCATCAAAATTACCTTTAATTCCTATGACTTTTAAGTTCGAAGCACTCTCTGTCACCATCTGAAGTCTTTGAACATCAGAAGTTCCATTGGCAGGGTACATACAAACGACTTGAATATTTTTTTGATTTTTAAAAGTCTCTAAGGCAGCAGGACCCGTGTCTCCGCTTGTTGCAGCAAGAATCAGATAATTTTCATCTCTTTTTTGGGCAACTGATGAAAGAATTTTACCAAAAGGCTGCAGTGCCATATCTTTAAATGCACGGGTCGGTCCATGGTAAAGTTCACTAACATAAAGATTATCTTTTATTTTTACTACAGGAACAGGATTGCTCGAATCATCAAATTTGTCATATAAAGCCAGTGCCTCATCAATAACACTTTGGTCTATATCTATTTCAAAACGGGACAACATATCTGATGCCAGTTCTTTATAGGAAGAGTTTAGATGTTTATTTAAAAACTCTTCACCCAGCTCAGGAAGAGTCTCTGGCACATAAAGACCGCCAAATGAAGCAATCGGAGATAGAATAGCCTGGGAAAAAGTTACTGCTTTGGGTCTTGTTTCGTCATTACCGCGAGTTTGTATAAAATTCATTGTATGCTCTACTTATTTTTTGAAATTATATCTAAATGTCTATAAAATTTATTTTATAGCATGGCATGTGGAATGATAAATATTTAGTTATTTTTAGTGTCGTATGTAATAAAAGAGAAAAAAAGATATAAAAGCATAATAGCAGCAACTATTTCATAACCTATTGCCCAGACAATCAAAATTGCAGATTTATCAAGAAGTTTAAAGTTATCAAAATTTCCATGCGCTACATAAAACAGAAGAAAAACTGCACCGATGAAATAAGGGATAATGATAAAATAAATTGTATACGCAACACCTTCATATCCAGCAGGAGTAAATGAGAACTTACTTAAATCAATTTTCTGCGATGCAAAAGAAACACGTTTTTTAGGCTGAACCTTCTTCTTGTTTCTTTCATTACGCAAAAGCTGGTTGTAATACATCATATTATTACGACTATTATTACCATCTATTTTTTGATCCATAACTAACCTTATATTCAATCTTTCTAATTGTATTTAGAAATAACTTAATATAACATTATTGAAAAAGCCTTATGGGGTTGATATGAAATGATTTTTGAGTTACTTCAAATATCAGCTCATCACTTACTCGCCCTATTGTGTACCCTTTTTTAATCTTTTTACCGGTTTTAATATTTGGAGATATTTGAGAGAGGTTTGCATAGATAGTATGCAGACCATTATCATGTTCAATAATTACTATATTATCTAAAACAGCTGTTTTATCTGCATAAATAACTTTTCCATTAAAGACAGTTTTAACTTTTGCATTTGACTCATTAGGTTTCAATGAAATGGATTCATTAAATATTTTTATTCTATAAATAGGGTCTGTATAGGTCCCATACTCTTTTGTAATAGTATAGAAATCAAGCGGCGCTATAGTTTTTGCACCCTTATACTCTTTTGTTTTAATTGCTTTATAACTGCTTCCGTGCTTTTTAACCTTCAGCAGCTGTTCATCTGGGGGCAATTGCTGAGATTCAAAAGCCTCTTTTCTCGCTTTTTGCTCTTGAGCTTTTCTTGTTTCGTCAATTTTAATAATATTTAATTTTGCAAGAGTCTTTTTGAGCTCATCTTGTTTGTTTAAAAGTTTTTTTAACTCTTTTTTATAGGATTCTTTATTAATTTCTAGTTTCTTTAAAGAATTTTTATTCTCTGCTTGAGTATGTAATAAATCTTTTCTTTTTTTATCAATATTTGATATCGCGACTTCTAAAGAGCTGGCATGCAAACTTAAAAAATCTATATCTTTTGAATTATTATAAAACTTATTATTTAAAACCTCTGCTTTTTCTTTCGCATTACTTAGCATAGATTTAAGGACTTCAAACTCAATGAGAGACTCTTTATTGACCGTATATTTTTCATCTAAAATGATGGAGAGAGAGACTGTTTGCGCTATTGTAAAAATAAGTTCATCTTCTATTTCGCTTTGTTGTTTTTTAAGCATATCTTGCGATTTTTTAAGTTCTTGTAACTGCAGTGTATTTTCATTATAGCTACTCTCTTTTTCACCAAGTTCGGCTATAAGCTCCTGCAAATATTTTTCTTGTTGTAATATTTCTCGTTTTTGTTCTAAAATAGCTTTTGCATTATCCGCCATTTTTTCATTTATAGAGCTGAATGTTTTACTGAATGAACTTATTCTTTTACTGGCATCATTTATCTTATTATCAATATTGCTCTTGGCATGTGGAAGTGTAAAAGTCAATAATAAAGCTAAAAATAAGCGAATCATACCTCTTCTTTATGCCCCAAAACTATTAAAGACGCTAACAAAATTGACAAGCTTATTGCTACACCTAAAAGCAAAATAAAATCATTTAATGGGTCAAACACGACTACGCTTATACCAATGTATTCAAATTGCTCCAATATCCACTGACTTGATGCTATATATGAGAAAAGACCAAAAGCAAATGCACTGGCAATAAGGGCATCAACGATGGAGAGTCTAAATAATACGGCAGAACGTAGCCAAACAGGCGCACCAAAGAGTCCCATTATGCTCATTCTCTCTGAGTGTTTAAATTGCCAAATTCTAAGCTCTTTAAAAATAAGTAAAGTAGTGACAATAAAAACCGAGAAAGCAAAAACAGTGACTACGCCTTTAAAAAGAAGTAGAAACTTGTATGTAGTATCATGCGTATGAGCAAAGTCTTCTACTTTTGTTATAAACTTATTTTGTAATAAATCTTTTTTTAGCACAACTATCTCTTGTGGAGTTGGGTAATATTCTAAACTAAGTTTATAAAATTTTGGCAGTGTTAACTTTAAAAACTCTATATTATTGCTGTCCATTCCAGTATTTAATCTTGTTATTACGTTATCTGGACTCAGCTCTTGTGCTTGTGAAATCATTTTATTTATTTCTAAGATATTTGTATCTGACAACTTTTTTTGACTCACAATTACTACTGAATAGTTACTGGCTAAGTTCTCTTTATATGCTTCTATAGATCTTTCAACAATTATAAAAATTTGCATAGAAAAGAGAATGCTAAGCAGTGCAATAACAAGAGAGAGATGATTTTTAATTGACTTCATTAATTCTCCCGTATTCTATATGGAAATGCTTATAATCAACATTAAGACTCTCAGGAATATGGTGGGTAACAACTATCACGGTAGTTTTAAGCTGTTTGTGCGCACCTTCGAGCAGGTTCCAAATGAGTTGAGAGGAGTAATCATCAAGATTTCCAGTTGGCTCATCTGCTAAAATCAAGATAGGGTTGTGAGACAAGGCTCTAGCCATAGCAACTCTTTGTTGCTCTCCACCGCTGAGTTCTAATGGATGTTTTCCTGCTTGATGTTTAAGTCTTACATGCTTTAAAAGGGTGTCGACTTGATTTTGGATTATATTTTTATCGTAGCCATTTATTATAAGCGGTAGCATTATATTTTTCTCAATTGTCCACTCTTTAACAAGTTTATAATCTTGAAAAACTATACCAATATGTCGTCTTAGAAAGTTAAGTTTAGTATTTGAGACCCCGCTCAATTCAACTCCACCGACAATCAAGCTTCCTTGATTGGGTTTTAGAGCACCGTAAATAGACTTTAAAAGCGTAGATTTTCCACTACCGCTTGCTCCGGTTATAAAAACAAAACTTCCTGAATTTACAGAGAAGTCTGCCTGATTAATAATTGTTTCGTTGCTAGAATATGATAAGGACAAATTATTAGCAATGATAACTTTATCCATTTAACATTCCATTTAAAAAATCATGTGCAATCAGATTGCTTTTTGATTTTAGAGGATGCGTAGGATAATAGGAGACTTTATTTGAGTTTATAAGAACATATAAGTGTTCAGGTCTGTTAAAACTTCCCATTGATAAACGAATCATAATGCCATCATCTAAAGTATACACTCTCTCAAAATGTATAAATCCCCCATCAAACTTCTTTGTTGAACCGTGAAGCTCAATTATCTTGGCATGTGGAAGTGTCACTTCGCAAAATTCAAAACTGCCCTCAACTGCCAGCATTGGAGAAGTTTCTTCATTTATCATAGTCACATCATAAATATTTTTCTCCATTTTTTTCCATCTATCTTCGTACTTTGAACTTATGGCTATCTCTTTATTTTTATTTATATGAAGCGTTGTCTTGTTGAAGGCTATAAATGTCTCATAGGAGTAGGCATAATATCTTTCACTGTCTGTTCGAAGTTCTAACTGTCCGTTAACTTTCAAGACTCTTTTAGACTCCTCTATGAAAGAAGTAGATATAACTCTTCTATGTGGTTTTTTATCCCATGGAACCGGAAAATGCACATAGATTTTACTTACAAGATTAGATGGAACCAATTCCATAAAAAGTCTTGCATCATAATCAAGAATAAGCAGATTCTTAATATTTTGAATACTTATCTGTTTTAGCACCTGTTCTATAGAGGGTCTGTGAATTTCAAGACCTATAAACAAAATATCCGGATTTTTTACAGCCTGATGAAGAAGATGTCTTCCTGAGCCAAAACCAACCTCTACTCTTACATCTTTGGCATGTGGAAACTCTGTTGCAAAAAAGTTTATATCTTTTAAAGCGGTTACCTCTTGGAGGTGTATGTTTTTTTGGTATTCGGGAACATTTGAAGACAAGACATTCAAGTTGGCGAGTTTTGCATAGGAGAGCAGTGTTTTATGAACATTATAAATCGAAGCCGGTCTTGTCAGTTTGTCCGATTTTAATAAATTTTTACCCTCATCTTCAAGTGCCAGTAAAAAAAAGCTATCATTCTCAACACTGACTGAGATAAGTGTTTCATTACTATGATGGACATTTTTGGCGATGAAGTTAAAAGTAACTTCATCCCAACTTTGAGGAAAACTTATCTCGTTAAATTTTTCTATGTGTAAATGTGGCATTAACTCTCGTTTTAATTAAAATCTTGTACAGGAATAATTTTTTCACTCCCAACTTCTACCGAAGAAGGAGTTAGTGTTTGTTGTTTTTGAACATTACTGCTTTTTAAAGCTGGAACTTTAAATATTTCTGGAGACTTAAACTCTATTTTTATGCTTGGCTCTGAGCGAATAGAATTTTTATCAACCGCAAAAATTTTATAATAGTATGTCATATTAGGTTCTATATTTGAATCTACAAATCTTTTTGTGTTTATACCATTAATCTCTTCATTAATCTCTTTAAACCAACTTGTTTTAAAGCTTTTAAAAAGAACATAACTTTTAGTTCTTGGGTCAACTTCATTCCAAATGAGTTGAACTTTATTGCCGATTAGTTTAGCTTCAATGATTGCCGGTGCCTTTGGTTTAGAGAGTGTTAATCCTTGAATAGATTGCGTATCATACTTGCTCTGTAAATCATCTATATCCACAACGCTTACTCTGTAAAAATACTGCGCACCGTCTTCACTTATTGCATCTATAAATTCATTATTTTGTAACTTTGCTATAAGCTCATAAGAGTCGTTTACATTTTTCGAGCGATAAAGGTTGTATCTTAAAAAATCTTTATATGTAGACTTGTCCCAAGTTATCTTAATCTTTCTGGGTAAATCTTTAGAAGCTACTATATTGGTCACCCCTTGTGGCAACTCTTTGGTTACTACTTTTACAATTTGACTTGGGGTTGAAAGTATATTGTCAAATGTCAGCACCATAATGCGATACTTGTAGACAAATTTGTCTTTTAAACCAAAGTCTAAAAACTCTGCATTAAGTCTTCCCTCTATTGTTGCTACATCTTCCCAGACATCTTCTTCTAAGGTTCTTCTTTGCACTACATACGATTTCACCTTTTGATTTGTATGCGGTCTCCATATAATCTTTGCGCTTCTGGGCATATCCTGAATCGAATGTATCCATGAAACAGACTCTAAAACAGGAAGTGAGTTTATAGATGTAATTTCACTTCTAAGAGACTCAGCTTTGTCACTAAAGGTCCTAAAATAGTAGTAATATTTTGTGTCAGGCTCTATTTTAGTGTCAAGGTAGTGAGTACTAAAGCGATTGTTAACGGTGTCGTAATAGTCATTCCCAGTAACATTAGAGTGCATCTTTGTTTTATAAATATAAACTCCGTTAACTCTCTCGTCATTTACGCTTTGCCACTCAAAAGCCACAGCATTTGTATCTACAAAAATCCCATTTTCGGTTAGCTTTACTATAGGAAGCGTTCTGTCTACAACCGCCTCAGCCTTAGGTGTAGGTTTTGCACCGCAACCACTAAGAATCAGTAGTGAAGCTGTGCAGAATGTAGTCAGTATCCATAACTTCATTTATTTGCTCCGTGTTAAATTTGTTTGCAATACTCTCTTTCATAACAGTATCTAACTCTGCTGTAAAAAATAGTTTTTCTTTTGTAGTGGGATGAATAAAATATATCATATATGCATGCAGCAAAATTCGTTCCGATTTCTCTACTTTAGGGCTGAGAGCATAAATATGGTCTCCAAGTATATGGCGGTTCTTACTTTCTAAATGAACACGAATTTGATGCGTTCTTCCTGTAAAGAGTTTACAAGCAATAAGTTGATTTTGTTCATCAGTAGAAAGAGCCAAAGTCTTAAACATTGTTTTAGCAGTTTTACCTTTATTGTCTTCTACACATGCCATTTTGAGACGATTATGTGTACTTCTACCTATATTTTTCTCAATTATAGTAATATCATCTTTAAGTGAGGGAGTAATTACTGCAATATAATATCGTCCCATAGTTTTATCTTGAAGCTGCAGAGATAAAAACTCATGAGCCACATTGTTCTTGGCAATAACCATTGTTCCGCTTGTACCTTTATCGAGTCTGTGTACAATACCGTGTCGCTCTTCACCGCTTATAGTTGAGAGTCTCACACCTTTGTGTTTGAGCCAATCAACCAAAGTTGCTTCTTTTACGCTTGGTGCCGGATGAACAGTCACTCCGCTTGGCTTGTTAATAACTAAAACATCATCATCTTCATATAATGTTTCAATATCAAAGTCTACTTGAAGAGCCGGTTCACTCTTGGCATGTGGAAACTCTACTCTAACAGTTTGTTCCGGCTTTAGCTTGACGCCTGGACGAGTCACTTTTTTATCGTCTATAAAAACACAATCTTGCTTAATTAACTGTGCAATTTGTGAGCGCGTTTGCCCTATTTGTTCTGCTAGAAATACATCTAAGCGTTCTGAATTATCGCAAATATAGCTTTTAATATCGCTCATATACGTTCCTTTTGTGATACAATTTTATAAATTTTTTTGGAGTTATAAATTTGTGGAGATTTGATAAGGGTATTTTAACACAATTTGACTTCTTTTCCATTATTTTAATCATACCTCTTGTTATAACTTCGAATTGGCTGATTGGTGAAGTCGTTCCTGCGCTTGCCCAAAAACAGATTGCTTATGTCGGAATAGCCTTAATAACATTTATATTCATATTTTTACTCCCTATTCGTAGAATGAGTTGGTTAATTCCCCTTATATATTGGCTAAATATCGCTCTTTTATTTGCTGTAGAATTTTTTGGTCACTCCAGGCTTGGTGCACAAAGATGGATAGATATCCCTTTCATAAATGCAACCGTGCAGCCCTCAGAATTTGTAAAACCTGCACTAATACTGATGCTCGCCTATCTCATACATAAAGATCCTCCTCCCCAAAACGGTTACGGAGTAAAAGATTTTTTGAAATTAAGTTTTTATATATTATTACCATTTTTTTTAATAGCAAAAGAGCCTGACTTAGGAACGGCTCTTGTGCTTTTACTTATTGGGTACAGTGTTCTTTTTTATATAGGTGTTTATTGGAAAATTTGGACAGTTATTTTAAGCGCTATTTTGCTTTTCTCACCAATTGCCTATAAATTTTTACTCCATGACTACCAACAAGTCAGAATATTGGATTTTTTAAGTGAAAAACCCTCTTATCACGTACAGCAGTCAATTATTGCCATAGGTTCAGGTGGACTAACCGGAAACACAAAAGATGAATCGACTCAGACACAAATGAGATTTTTACCTATTGCGACAAGTGATTTTATTTTTGCTTTTCTTGTTGAGAGAAGCGGTTTTCTAGGTGCTTTATGCATCATATTAATATACGTTATGCTAATTCTTCATCTGCTTAGTTTAAGTGTTTTCAATAAAGATTATTATATTAAAGTCATCACGGCAGCAATATCTTTTATGATTTTTATCTACACAGGGGTAAATATTTCTATGACGATAGGTTATGCGCCAGTAGTAGGAGTGCCTCTACCAATGTTTAGCTATGGTGGCAGCAGCTTCATTAACTTTATCATCCTCTTTGCAATTATGCAAAATCTCATTGCATTTAGATATAAAGATATGTACGATGTAAGAGGCACAAAAAGTTTTCTTTAACCAAAGTTATGCAGTAGACATTTCTAAAAATTGTTTATGCTTGTGTTTAATGTGGTGCCGACACGAGGATTTGAACCCCGGGCCTGCTGATTACAAATCAGCTGCTCTAGCCAACTGAGCTATGTCGGCATTTGTTATTTTATAAGTAGTTATGCTTAATTTTTTAAAGAAGTGGCGCGATTGAAGGGACTCGAACCCTCGACATTCTGCGTGACAGGCAGACACTCTAACCAGCTGAGCTACAATCGCACGTATAAATAATAAGTCTGTATTTTGATTTAGATGTGTTAAAGTTTGAGCGAAGTGTACTTAAAGTACATAAGCTAAAAGCTTCGTGCATATAAAACAAGATTTATTTTGAATTTAGATGTGCTAAGGTTTTGGCGAAGGATAGTGAACTATCTGAGCTAAAAGCTTCGTGCATATAAAACAAAATATGGTGGGCATTACTGGACTCGAACCAGTGACATCTACCTTGTAAGGGTAGCGCTCTACCAACTGAGCTAAACGCCCTAAATAATACTTTTTGTTTTACTCGTCGTCATTCCTTCATTCGGATACTTAACGCATACCTTATTCAGTCTTTCCTAGATTAAAATAAAAATTATAAATTTAGTAATAAATTTCTAACACCAAAAAAGTGGCGACCCCTAAAGGATTTGAACCTCTGTCCCTACCATGAAGTGATAGTGTCCTTGGCCACTAGACGAAAGGGTCACTTTCTTTCATAAATAAAAGGTTTGTCAATAACTGTATTTTAAAGATACAAAACTTTTCAATGAGTTTTTGATTTTAGATGTGCTAAGGTTTCAGCGAAGCGTACTTATGTACGTGAGCTAAAAGCTTCGTGCATATAAAACAAAATTTTTTGATTTAGTTGTGCTAAAGGTTTCAGCGAAGCGTACTTATGTACGTGAGCTTAAAGCTTGAGTGCAAATAAACAAAAATGGTGGGCATTACTGGACTCGAACCAGTGACATCTACCTTGTAAGGGTAGCGCTCTACCAACTGAGCTAAACGCCCAAATTTTCTCTTTTTAGTTTATACTTCGTCGTTTCCTCTTTCGGATACTTAACGTATACCTCAATCAGTCACTTCTTGCCTAAACAAAAAATAGGTTAATTTGTAATTTAGTAATAAATCTAAAAAACAGTGGCGCGATTGAAGGGACTCGAACCCTCGACATTCTGCGTGACAGGCAGACACTCTAACCAGCTGAGCTACAATCGCATATAGTGTTTTTAGTTTTATAAATGGTGTCCTGTGATGGATTCGAACCATCGGCCACATCATTAAAAGTGACGTGCTCTACCAGCTGAGCTAACAAGACATTTTCTCCAAATCTTTAAGAGGTCGAAATTATAGGCAAATAGATATCGTTTGTCAAGATAATTTTGTATATTTTAAAAAAACATTTCTTTATCTATTAATAGAAGCATTTTTACGGCAAAAAGCACGCTTTGTGCTTGTACATAATTTCTATCGCCTTTTAAATTTAGGTGAACTTCTTTATGTGTAGTTTTACTTCTTGCACTTATGTGAACAGTTCCCACAGGCTTAAGCTCAGTTCCTCCGGTATCACCCGCGATTCCGCTGATTGACAAAGCATAATCTGCATTACTGACATTTATAGCTCCATCGCTCATTTGAGCCACAACTTCGTTACTAACAGCACCAAACTCCTCAATGATTTCATGCTCAACAGCCAGCCAATTCTCTTTTAACTCATTTGAGTATGTAACAAGAGAACCATCAAGTATTTTAGATGCTCCATTATTTTTTGTAAAGGTGTAGCTTAAAAGTCCTCCACTGCAACTCTCGGCAAATGTAAGCTTTTTGTGGTTTTTTGACAATCTATCTATGATGTATAAAATTATATTTGATGCGGGTATCAATTTTGAGGGTAAGAGTGTTTTAGCAGATGTTATAAAGTTAGATATATTTCCATATTTTTTACTGAGTATATCTATTCTCAGCCAGCCGTCTATCAATGTGACTATATCTATTTTGACATCATTGGTTTGAGCAATCGAGCTTAAAAGGGCAACAGCATTCTCCTTTTCCTCCTCAAAAAGATGGATAGTTGCACAGGAATCTTGATTTTGAAGTAATATTGGCGGTAATATTTCCATTTCATCAATATGCAGTACATTTGTAATGGAATCTTTATATTCCAAAAGATAACTGCCCTCTTCATAAATTGAGCAGTTTGAGGGCATAAGCATGTTGTCATTTAATATTTGATTATCACTTGTTACAGTGCAGATCAGCTTGCCTATTGTAGAAAAAATTTGCTTTGTGGCTATTATAATTATTTTATTTGATGCGTGCATCTCTTTTTCTAGGTATAAAAATAGAGAGTTATCACTCTCTTTAAAGTAGGTAATAGAGCTTATAAAATTTGATTTTTTCTCAATTTCTCTTATGACATACTCTCTTAAAGATTTGTTATATACAAATTTGTTGCCAATAAATAAAAGATGTAGTTTCATGTCGTTAAAGTCCTTAGTCATAAATAACCCCACTTTCAGCGACAAGTAAATAGCTCTAGTGCTAGGCAGATTTATTTTGCTTATTATATCAGCTTTTACAAACTTTAAAGAAGCTTTTAAACCCTCTAAAGATATAATGCAAAACTTTTAATATAATTTTTCGAGGTACAGATGGATTACAAAGACACACTACTTTTACCAACAACTGATTTTGCCATGAGAGGCAATTTAGTAAACAATGAACCAAAGCGCTATGCCCAGTGGGATGAGAAAAAAATCTATGAAAAGATGAAGGCCAACCGCAAAGATGCGCCTAGTTTTACTCTGCACGATGGACCTCCCTATGCAAACGGAAATATTCACATCGGTCATGCGCTCAATAAAGTTCTCAAAGATATTATTGTAAAACACAACTATTTTGATGGAAAATCTGTCCGTTTTACTCCGGGTTGGGATTGTCACGGTCTTCCTATTGAGCAACAAGTTGAGAAAAAATTAGGCGGAAAACAAAAAAAAGAGCTTCTTGAAACTGCAGAGATAAGAAAACTTTGTCGTGCACATGCTCAAAAATTTGTTGAGATTCAAAGAGACGAATTTAAACAGCTTGGAATTCTAGCCGACTGGGAAAATCCTTATGTGACTATGGACTACAAATTTGAAGCAAATATCTACCGTACTTTATGTTCAGTTGCTAAAAAAGGTCTTTTGATTGAGCGAAGCAAGCCTGTATTTTGGTCTTGGGCTGAGAGAACTGCACTCGCAGAAGCTGAAGTTGAATATGAAGACAAAGAGGATTATTCCATCTTCATAGCTTTTGAGCTTAGTGATGAAGCAAAAACAAAACTCGGTATTTTAACCAAGGCAGCCATGGTAATATGGACGACTACGCCTTGGACTATTCCTGCAAACACGGCTATTTCGCTCAATCCAAATGAAGAGTATGTTCTCACATCAAGCGGATATATAGTTGCAAAAGAGCTTTTAAACTCTCTTAAAGAGCAGCATGTTCTCGGTGGTGATATTGCTAAAGTTTTCAGTGCTAAAGAGCTTGAAAACCTTTTAGCGATTAACCCATTAAACGGCAGAAGTTCTCGTATAGTTTTAGGTGAGCATGTTTTGATTGAAAACGGTACAGGGTGTGTACACACGGCTCCGGGACACGGTGAAGATGACTACCGAGTCGGTCTTGTCTATGACCTCGAAGTTGTAATGCCCGTTGATGAAACCGGTTGTTTTGATGCAACGGTTGTCCGTGATGGTTTGATTCCAGATGCCGAGAACTTTGTAGGCAAACATATCTTTAAATGTAACGACGAGATTATTGAGCTTATGGGTGAGAGTGTTCTTAAAGTTTCTAAATTTATGCACTCCTACCCGCACTGTTGGAGAAGTCATACACCGCTTATTTTTAGAGCGACAAGACAATGGTTTATCTCTGTAGATGAAAAACCTCAGGGTGAAGACAAAACTTTGAGAAACATCGCTTTAGATGAGATAGAAAAAACTCTATTTGTTCCTCAAACCGGGAAAAAGAGACTCACTTCTATGGTTGAAAATCGTCCTGACTGGTGTATTTCCCGCCAGCGTGATTGGGGAGTTCCTATCGCGTTTTTCAGAGTAAAAGCTACAGGCGAAGTAATCTTGGATGAAAAAGTTTTAAACTATACTGCTATGATTTTTGAAATGCAGGGAAGTGATGCTTGGTATTCGTTACCGAGTGAGAGCCTACTTTACCCAGGTTCAGGGTATAAAGCTGATGAAGTTGAAAAAGTTACCGACATTTTAGATGTATGGTTTGACAGCGGCTCAACTTGGAACTCAGTTTTAAAATCTCGCAACTATGATGCAGGTAAATACCAAGCGGACCTTTACATAGAAGGAAGCGACCAACATCGCGGCTGGTTCCAATCTTCACTTTTTCTCTCCTGTGCGGTTGAGCATAAAGCCCCTTATAAAGGTGTTTTAACTCACGGTTTTACAGTAGATGAAAAAGGCGAAAAGATGTCTAAATCTAAGGGAAATGTTATTGCTCCTGACAAGGTTTTAAAAGAGTACGGAAGTGAGATTCTTCGCCTTTGGGTTGCTTCAAGCGACTACCAAGGTGACTTAAAAATCTCTGACGGCATTTTGAAGCAGATATCTGAAAACTACCGTAAACTAAGAAATACCTTTAGGATTATGCTTGCAAACATCAATGATTTAGAGAGCCTTACCCCTTATGAAGAGATGGGCGAACTTGACAAATGGATTTTAGAAGTAGCACAAAAAACATTCAACAATGTACATAAATCTTTTAGCAACTACAACTTTGTTAACGGAATGAATATGTTAAATAACTTCATAGCCAACGAACTCAGCGGTATGTATATTGACATGACAAAAGACTCTCTGTATTGTAATGCCAAAACAGACCCTAGAAGAGTGGCAAGTCAGAGTGCAATGGCTATGATTACAAAGTCGCTTCTTCTTTTAATGGCACCAATTTTGACCTATACCGCAGATGAGATTATAGAAAATTCCCCTGCCATCATCAAAGGTAATGCCGAGGATATTTTTGACTTAACATACGCAGAGATAAAAGCCGGAAAATCTACTTTTAATGAAGAGTATATGCTCAAAGCAAGAGAAGGTTTTGGCACCGTTGTTGACGCCCTTAAAAAAGAAAAAGTCATAAAAAACACCTTAGAGTTAGTGATACATACAGAATCACCGATAGTGCTCGCTATAAACTCTACAGACGCCGAGGACTGGTTTGTAGTTTCAGGTGTTTTTGAAGATAAGCCGGGTGAAGAGATACTTGGAACATTTAAAGTCGAGTCAGACACTTTTGTAATCTCAAAAGCAACTGCCCACAAATGCCCAAGATGTTGGAAATACCAAGCGACTGAGCCGGATTGCACATGCCAAAGATGTGAAGCCGTAGTAAATGCCTAACTTTGCGCAACCAGTTTCACTAACATTTACAGCGCTAAGCATCGGTGCTATATTTGTTCTTGTGGCTGTCGGCATTTTACTTGTAAAGTTGGGGAAAAAGTCTAGAAATCTAAAGGGCTGATAAGCTTAGATTTATTCATCTCAGCTACAAATGGGTATATATCATAGTTGTTTCAATTGACTTATGCCCTAAAAGCTCTTGTATAGAGCGTATATCTGTACCATTTTGAAGTAAATGTGTCGCATAAGAATGTCTAAATATATGTGATGTTATTCTCTTATCTATATTTGATTTTAATACTGCATTTTTTATATTACGACTAAATGTAACATCTAAAATATGATGTCGTCTTTGCTCTGCGCTTCTTGGGTCTGTTGATATTTTATCCATAGGAAAAATATATTGCCATTTGGTTTCATATTTAGCCTTTGGAAATTTTCGCTCAAGCGCATAAGGAATAAAAACACTGCCATAACCATCATTCAAATCTCTTTGATGCAGTTCTTTTACCTTTTGTACTTGAACTTTAAGTTCATCCTTTATTTTCAAAGGAAGCGGCAAAGTTCTATCTTTAAGTGATTTGCTATCCCAAATATAAATTTTATCAAATCCAAAGTCAATATCTTTCACACGGATATTTTGTACTTCACTCATACGAAGTCCGCATCCATACATGAGCTTTATCATAAGCTGATAAATGCCTTTCATATTTAAAATGATATTTTTTACTTCATCTATCGTAA
>MNYP01000149.1 GCA_001873135.1 Helicobacteraceae bacterium CG2_30_36_10 | reverse complement strand
CCTCTTTGTACAGCTGGAAAAAGAAATGGACCCCTCGAAGATAGCGGTGGAATTTACAGGTTTAATGAGATTGTAGAAGCGATAGAAAATCCAACATCTTATAATCAATATCTCTTAGGTGAAGATGGTGAAAATTACTATGAGGGCTATTTTCCAAAAGAGTTTGACAAAGAGTCAATCAATGAAGTTTTGCAACTAAAGTAATGAACAAAAAAATACTCAAACAAGCACTTTTATTTGAAAACGAGACTCCTGTTTACTCAAATGTAAAGGAGTTGTGCGAGGTGGCTGTTGTGTACCAAGATGAGAATAATCTCTATTTTTTACAAGCAAAAAGAGGGCAAAAAGCTTTCATAAAAAATGAGTCAGAGTTTTTTAGATTTCTATCATATACGCAAGATATTCATGTAGAGAGTTTTGTGGATATAACTAATATTTTAAATGCAACAACACGAAGTGAGAACATCAAGTTTAGCGGTGACTCTAAAACAAATATTGTAAAAATATTTGACGCTGTTGTGGTGGTCAAAAAAAAGGGTGAAATTGCCAAACTTTACCAAAGCTGTGATTTGGGTGAACTTGAGGCGATAGAGCATTTTTTAGCCATAGAAAATGGAGAGACTTTTTTAAATATTGAGCAGTTTGCCGAGAACTTTAGTGAGGTCTATTTTGTCTATTTGGCCGGCTATGCAAATACTCTTACTCGGGAGTTTTTAAAAACAAAAGAGGTAAACTTCTTTCTTGATTTTGACATTGAGGGGATGAATATTTACGAGAGTTTTGAGTGCAAGAGTAAACATTTCCACATGCCATGGCATGTGGAAAACTTTTTTTCAGACAAACGCTACAACAATGTAGAGCTGTATAAAAAACAAAGAGCCAGACTCAAAAGTGAGTATTCGCAAGAGCTTAATCAACTTAAAGAACTTATACAAAAATACAACACGGTTGTAGAGCAAGAGATTGTGTATGAAGAGATAATTGCAAAGGAAAATGTGAAATGAGCTATACTCCGCCATACACCATAACAACAAAAATATTAAAACTTTCAACTAAGATAAGTGAAGAGTTGACGAAACTTAAATTTAATACATCAGCTAAAACCACACCAATGTTAAGAAAAAAGAATCGTATCAAAACTTTAGCAGGGACTTTAGAAATAGAGGGTAATTTTTTAGGAGAAGAAAAGATTACGGCTATTTTGGATGGAAAAAGAGTATTAGCCACTATGCAAGAAGTAGCAGAGGTTCAAGGAGCCATAAAGGCTTATGAAAAGTTGGATGAGTATAGCTTTGATAATATTGATGATTTACTTGATGCCCATAAAATTTTAATGGCCGGTATTTTAACAACAGCCGGTAGTTTTAGAAGTGTTAATGTAAAAGTGGGTGAACACATTGCTCCACAAGCTAATATGGTAAATGAGTTGATGATTCAACTTTTTTCTTGGCTTAAAAGTAGTGATGAGCATATGCTTTTAAAATCTTGTATTTTTCACTATGAGTTTGAATTTATACATCCATTTTCAGATGGGAATGGAAGAATCGGAAGACTTTGGCAAAGTGTAATACTTAATAGTCATAATCCATTTTTTTCACTTTTACCAACAGAAAGTATAATAAGAGACAATCAAGAAGAGTATTATAAAGCTCTAGAAGATTCTACAAATCTTGGAGAAAGTACACCATTTGTAGAGTTTATGTTAAAAATGATTTTAAAGTCTATTCAAACTACGTTAAAAAGTAACTATAAAAGTGACCAAAAAAGTGACCAAAAAATATTATTGTTAATGAAAGAAAATAGCAAAATAACTATAAATGAGCTGTGTTCAATAGTTTCAATGAGCGAATCTGGTGTTAAAAAAGTTATTAGAAAACTCAAAGATGAAGAAAGGTTGACTAGAGCAGGAAGCTTAAAAGCAGGCTATTGGGAAGTAAAGGAATGATATGCTAAATTTAGTGGAAGTAAATTTCGGGCAAACCGCAAAAAGAACTCATGAAACACATTGAACTCTTAAAACTCGTTCATGAAAACGCAGATCTTATAGACAGAGCCTTTAGGCAGGAGTTTATACAAAATGTTGAGCCTGAACTTGTCGATTGCACTTTGTTTGTCAAGATTAACGAGCGGTATAAACTCAACAAAAACTACCTAAATTTTGTAGATTCTGTACTTCAAAGAGTTGATTACAGTATTATCTTTGGTGATTACGAGCGCGAGTATAAAGAGTTGGTTAAAAACAAAAAGAGATACCAAGAGAGTGCGAACGAGTTTTACAAATCTGCCATTATCAGCCTTATTGAAAATCTTTATTTTAAATTTTACAATCGTGACAGAGAGATACAGATACTTCTTCTTCGACTTGAAAATGACACCTCTTTAGACATAGATATTTTAATCATAAATGCAGGAGATATTTTAGAAAAGGTAGATGAACTCATTACTGCAAATGAAAAAATAGGTGCATTTTTCAGAGAGGGTTTACGAGGCTTTGATGACTCAATAGATGAACTTTTGCAGAGTATCAGTGTGGATATCTTAAAGTATATTCAAAATATTGACACCTACATTAAGCAGATAAATCTCTTTATTGTTCAAACAAAAAAAAGACGCTTTGTAAACAAACAGATTATAAAACTCTCAAATATGATTATAGATGAGGATGTTAAGACTTTAGAAGAACATCTTACTCTTAACTCTAAAAGACTTTATCATACCATAAATAAAAGTCAGAAAAACAAGATAGTTACTTTTGCGACCGATGAAGATATAGCTAAACTCTCACGAGAGTTAAAGAGCATGTTCACTGACATAGATGTAAGCAAACCTAAAAAAGAGTCCTCTATAAAATCACAGGCGAAAGAGAAGCTCGAAATTATAGACGTAGAGATGCTTATGAAAGATTTACAAGCTCAAAAAAGTGACGATATTTTTCTCTTTATAAAGTCCCACTGTGAGCTAGAGAGGTATAAAGAGAGTGAGCTGATAGATGAAGCCTTTAAGGTTTATTTGCAGATAATCGCAGATGATAGAGTTCTTTTTGAGAAAGGTTTTAATGAGTACAAAATTAAGGTTGCACAATGGCTATAGGAATCGATGAAGTTTTTAAAGTTTTAAGTAAGGGCGTGATGATTTCTA
>MNYP01000038.1 GCA_001873135.1 Helicobacteraceae bacterium CG2_30_36_10 | reverse complement strand
CGCTGCTCAGAAAGCTGTTAAAAGAGAATAAATGGGAGTTAGTTTTAGTTTTTATGGCAAACAAACGTGCAACTGACAACATAGCCGAAAAGTTTAGAAAGTATGGCTTTAAGGCTGCTTCATTTAACGGTGACTTGGAGCAAGATTCCCGCAATGAAACACTTTCGGCTTTTAAAGAGAAAAAGATAAATATACTTTTTGCCACCGATATAGCGGCTCGTGGCTTAGATATTGACAATATAGACTGCGTTATAAACTACGATTTGCCACGTTCTCCTGCTGACTACATTCACCGTATAGGACGAACTGCCCGTGCAGGAAAATCGGGAACGGCCATAAGTTTTATTGACTATGAAGATAGGGAACATTTTAAGCTTATAGAAAAACGTAGTGAGATAGAACTAGTGCGTGAAACTGTGGAAGGTTTTGAATTAGTTGGAGAAGCACCTCAAAAAGAGAAAGGTCCGGCTCCGGTTAAAGGAAAAGGTAAAAGTAAAAAAGACAAACTTAGAGAGAAAAAAGCTCTTTCACGCCCCTGAATATTTATGGTTTAAAATCTCTTTATAGTCTCTTAAAACATCTTTAGGTTTTATTGAGTTTTTGTATAGTTTAAGTATCTCTTTTATAAAGTCAAGCGAGTATTCGACACAGTGTCCTTTGTCTAGTTTAACGATTTTAAAAAGAATAGCATACATCTCATCCAATATCTCTTTGTTTTCAAGCCCAAGTCTATCAATATTTTTTTGTGCTAAAATGAGCGTTTTATCATTAAACTCACCACGTTGGTTTAAAGTTTTTCTAAGCTCAACGTATTCCACTAAACTCTTTTTATTTACTACATAATCTGTGAATATTTCAATAAGGGTCATGAAAAGTCCTTTAAAATTTCTTTTTGCTAAGTATATCACTCATTCGTAGCGTTAAAGTAGCATTTTATCTATTTTCTTTGGTATAAAATACATTACAGTCTCAAAAATCCCTTCCATATAGTGTCTAATATAAACTTTGTATTCACTCTCTATGGCTAATACTTTTTGAGGGATTTTATACCAGTCTTGGGCTTTATGGTAAATGCATATAGCTAGGATTGGTTTATACTTTCTAATAGTCTCTTGTGCTCCATCAATAGCATCTTGTTCTGCACCTTCAATGTCAAGTTTAATGAAGTCAACTTTTTCTTTTACAATATTGTCTATGGTGTCTACTTCTATACTTTGCGTACCTTTTGCATATATAGTTGAAAATGATTTCTCTTCATTGAAGTGCAGGGTGGCTTTTTTATTTGAAATTCCACATGCCAGGAACTCTATATTTTTAAAGTGACCCAACTCCCGTTTGGCTATTCTAATATTCTCGTGCATTGGTTCAACAAGATAGATTTTTTTGAAGTCAGGATAATTTTTTATAACTTCCGTACAGGTGTCTCCGACATAACCGCCACCATCAAAAAAGCTTATCTCTTTTATGTCTGGAATGAGCTCTGCGTCAAAGTACTGAGTGCTGTGGTTGTTTGTAAAGCCTTCCATGAAGTTATAATCAAAAGTTATTTTAAAATTCAGTACTTTTTCAAATATTTGTTTGGATTTCACATCAAAAAGCATCTTATACATTTTTTCATATTGAGCACGATTATTTTTAAAATCATCTTCAAAATCGAGCATAAATGGAGGCTCAGCCAAGTCAAGTTTGGAGTATTTATAAAAGCAAAGGTAGCTAATATTTTGAAAATCCAAACAATCAAGTTTGTTTTTTACTTCCAGCGGACTTCCGGTTGAGACCCAAAGTATGATTGCATCTTTTGGAACATCCTCTATCTGTAAAATCTCTTTTTTTCGTGAGCGCTGCACTCTGCTAAAATCGTCAATTATCCCGTCAACTTCCACATGCTGTAATACACTTTTTGTAAGTTTGTTGATACCTAAAATATATTTTTTAACACTCTTACAAGAGATAAAAAGCTCAGTGAGTTCTTTATCTTTTTGGTTGATATAATTAAAGTCTACCAGATTCATTTAATTGATATTTTTTAATATCTGAGCGGTTATCTCTTCTCTGCTTTGTGAGGCATCAATAGTTACAAGCTCCAAGTTCAGGAGCTTTGTAGCTTCTATAAGGGCATCTTGAATTTTTAAGAGGTACGCACTGCCACGAAGTTCAATGCCATCTAGCTCTTTTTGAGAAAGTCTAAACTCGAGCTCTTCTTTTGTCAGTTTTAGTAAAAAAACTTTCTCTGGATAGATGCCGTTTGTAGCAAATCTATTGAGATGCAATATGGCTGTTTGGCTTATATCGCCTTGAATCAACGCATAGGCTACGCCACTCACAAGGCTTCTGTCTGAAATAATCATTTTGTCTAAATTTGGTTCTATTACCTCTTTTATGTGCTCTGCACGGTCTGCTAAAAAGAGTAGAAATTCAGCTTTTTTACTTTTTGCACGAGCGCTTAAAACAAGCTCTCTTATCTCTTTTCCTATCTCAGTCGCTCCAGGTTCTTTTGTAATGATGGCATGTGGAAATGCTACGGCGAGATTAGCAATTTGTGTGCTTTTTCCGGCTGTATCTATTCCCTCTATTGCAATATACATGCTTACATACTCCCTATAAGTTTTTGAACTTCTCTTGGTACTAAATGTTCTGTTTTACCGTTAAATTTTAAAAGATTTCGCACAATTGAAGAGCTGATAAATGCATGTTTTAGTTTTGGCATCAAATAGACGGTTTCGATGGTGTCATCAAGTGAGTTGTTCAGATAGCCAAGTTGCAGTTCATACTCAAAGTCGCTCACAGCGCGCAAACCACGAATCAGTATGCTGGCACCGTGAGTTTTAGCAAGATCTACAGTCAGGTTGTCAAAACCTACTACTTTTACATTCTTTAAATGTGCTATGGATCTGTTTATCATCTCTATTCTCTCTTGGAGAGAAAACATCGGTTTTTTTTCTTCTGAGACGGCCACGGCTATGATAACTTCATCAAATAGTCGTAAAGCTCTTTCAATAACATCAAAATGTCCATTTGTTATAGGGTCGAAAGTTCCAGGGTAAAGTGCCAGCTTTTTATTCATTTATTCCCATCTTTTATAAAGGTTATTTTCTATGCCAAGCAGGTCAAACCACTTTCCAATAATGAAATTTTCCATCTCATCAAGTGTCTGTTGTTCGGAGTAGTATGCCATGACCGGCGGAGCGATAATAATGCCTAAAGAGGCGAGTTTATGCATGTTTTCAAGCGCTATGGCAGAAAAGGGCATCTCTCTTGGAGCCAAAATAAGTTTTTTATGCTCTTTAATTATGACCGCTGCGCATCTGGTTATGAGATTGTCTGAGATTCCACATGCTATTTTTGCAAGGGTATTCATACTGCAGGGTGCGATTATCATCGCATCAACTCCAAAAGAACCCGACGCAATGCTCGCTGAGATATCTTCGTTGGAGTGAGACTTCACGTTCATCTCTTTTTTCAAAACTATTTTAGAGCTTTTGGACATTATAAAATGCTTTTCTACAAAGTCCGGTAGTAGTTCCAAGGTTTTTAATCCTAAATTAACTCCGCTAGCACCGCTTGTTGCTATAACTATTTTCATTGAATCTCCACTCTGTTTTTACCTATCACTTTTGCTTTTAATCTTTGTTTATTGTTTTTTTGAATTGTAATTGTGTCATCAAGTTTACCATCTTGCAAAGCTTTTGCCCCAAAAGAGATAGCTATGTTTTTTTCATCAAGAATAACACTAACGATTGAATCTCTTTTGACTATGCTGAGTTGCTCAATATCTCTTGCAGTGATTACAGTACCTTCTCTTATCTGATGTTTGCTTTGAAACATACTTTGTTGTAGCTTTTGAATAGGCATGGCATCGAATTTATCCAAAATTATACTCTTTTTTTTACAGTTTACTAAAGAGAGCTCATTTTCTCTTTTTATTTTTTTTCTAGCAATGTAAACGCTTACTTCTGCTTCTACCTGATAATCAAAAAATATTTTTTTGTTGTCGGTAGTTTTCACATAAAGTGTTCCGCTTCTTGAGAGGTGATTATCTCTTTGTATTTTCACTATATACGTGTCGGTTAGTGATTCTATATAGCCTCGTGGCATGACAGTTATTGTTTTTATTGTAATTGCTGTGTACTTTTGTGTATAAAGTTTTCGTATCTTTTCTTCTATCTTTGTAACATCAATAGGGCTTTTTTTTATAAAATTTATATATCGGTTCTGTGCAGTGCAAGAAGGGTAACCGTGATGTTCAAGAAGTTTAATCAGCTCTCTTGATTTTATTTTTTTTGTATACCTGCTTCTCTCTAAAGAAAAAAGTTTTATATCTTGCTTGGCATGTGGAAATATAACAGAGAGGTTTATATCATCAGAACTTAGGTAATAATCACTTTTTAGCACTTCATTGGCGTGTAATACTAAAGAAAATAACAATAAAAAGAGGGTTTTTAAAAACATTCAGTTCCTTAAATAGAGTTGCTCTAAGTCTATCTGGCTAAACTTAGAGAGACTTTAGTGTAACAGCAAATAATTCACAATTTTTAGTAGCAAATGACATTCCAATTACTTTTCTTCAAAGTAGGATAATAGTTTAAAATGTATTTATATATACTTATCGTTAAGATACAAATAGGGTGTTAAAGGACGTATTGTTATGTATGATTTAGCAATTATTGGTGCCGGTATAAACGGTGCAAGTATGGCATATGAGTTTGCTTCTGCCGATAAAAAAGTCATTTTATTTGACACTGAGGGGATTGCTAAAGGCGGCAGTGGTGCAGCAGGTGCATTTATCTCTCCTAAGTTTTCAAAAGCGGGTGAATTAAAAGAGTTGCTTGGGCATGCTTTTTTATATAGTTTGGAGTTTTATGAAAAAAACTTCTCCGAGTTTTTAACTAAAGCACCACTACTGCACATTGCCAAAGATGAAGCTGACTCTCTTATGTTAAAAGAGTACAAAAAAGAGACTGCGTTAAAACTAAAAATTCCGCCAGAAGAAGTAGTAAACACATTACATCCACATGCCAGAACCCTAGAAAATATCTCTCTTGATGCAGGGGTTGTAAATGCCCAAAAAATATGTGAGGCAATGAGTAAAAATGCACACTTTAAAAAAGAGAAAGTAGAGAGTTTAGTCTATGATGATGGCATCTGGATTATCAACGAAACCTACTCTGCAAAAGATGTTGTATTGGCAACCGGTGCTTATAAGGCAGTTATAAAAGAGCCTTATATTAATCTACGTGGCATTTGGGGACATCGAATAGATATTAGAACAAGTACAAAAAATGAACACTCGATTCACCAATATGTCTCTATTTCTCCAAGCAAAGAGGGAGTTTTGGCGCTTGGTGCCACACATAATGTTCATTATCATCCGCAAAAAAGCAGTGAGCCTTATGATGTAGATGCGGGCAGAAAAGAGCTTTTAGAGAAGGCTTCACGAACTTTTGCTCTTGAAGATATTGAAATCATTAGAGATTATACGGGGCTTAGGTCTGGCTCTGTTGACTATATGCCTTTAGTTGGAAGTTTGGTGATGTCAAAAGAGACGCTTGCTTGTAAAAATATTAATGTTGAGAACAAAAAGCCAAATTATGAGGAGTACACTTACTATCCAAATTTGTATATGTTAAATGGCAGTGCAGGGTACGGGTTTGTTCTTGCTCCTTATTTGGCTAAAATATTGAGTGAGCATATTTTATATAATAATAAAATAGATAAAAGGCTCTTGCCTGCGAGATTTTTTGGAAGGTGGGCCAGAAGAGTATGATCTATTTTGCCTTTATTCTTTTAACATTAATCGTTTTAGCCATTGCTTTTTACCAGTGGCAGTATTTTATGGTTTTTTCTCCGACCTATTTTCGCGAACAAGAGATAGATGATAACTTTGAACTCGTTTTTATAAAAACTGAGGATGGTGTAGAACTTGAAGGGGTTGTATATGAACCGCATGAACCCCAGACACAACCGCCTGTTGACTCGACAATTCTCTTTTTTTGCGGACGTTCACATGATAGTGTCGGGCTTATACATAAACTCTCTAAGAGCTTTGCACATGCCAGAATAATAACCTTTAATTACCGTTCGTACGGCAAAAGCGGCGGTATAGTTAATGAAAAAAATATTTTGGCAGACGGACTTGAAATAGCAGAAATAGTTCAAAAAAATTATGGTGATTTTTATGTTTTAGGTTTTTCAATAGGTTCGTGTGTAGCTGCATATGTAGCCAGTAAGAAAAAAATTCTTGGGCTATTTTTAGTCGGTTCTTTTGACTCTCTTGCAAGTTTAACAAAAGAAAAATATGGCCTAAACCCGCGTTGGCTTTTACGATATAAGTTTGACAATACAAATCTTGTGCAGCATATAGACGCTAAGACATATATTTTTGTAAGCAAAGATGATGAAATAACCTATATTCAAAATGCAAGAAAGTTGAAAAATCATGTGAAAAATTTAACACTTTACACAGAGCTCGAAGGCTTGAACCATAGAGAGTTACTGTGGGATGATGCGGTAATAGATGAAATAAGCAGGGTGGTGACATAGTGGAACTTGGATTTTTAATAAAGAAGTTTATAACTTTTTTCGTGGAACCGTATGGGATGGTTTTAACTCTATTTATTGTCGGATTGTTTTTTCTTTTTGCAAAAAAAGTGAAGCCGGCAAAGATTTTTTTGACTCTGGCATGTGGAATGCTTTTTTTGTTTGCTTATCCCCCTTTTTCAGATGCTCTTATTGAGGTTTTAGAAGAGAAATATCCAAAATACGATTATAAACAGAGTGTGAAATATATACATGTTTTAGGAAGCGGACATAATAGTGACGACTCCCAGCCTCTCTCTTCTCAGATTAGCGAAGCAGGGGTAAAAAGAGTTCTTGAGGGTCTTATACTTCATAAACAGATAGAGGGCTCAAAATTAATTTTCACAGGGTATGCAGGTGATACCAATGTTACAAATGCACAAATGAATGCTTCTTTAGCTATAGCTCTTGGAGTAGATGCAAAAAACATCATCATTTTCGGTGACCCTAAAGACACAAAAGAAGAGGCTGTTTTTACTAAAAGTTTACTTGGCAATGAAGCATTTATTCTTGTAACATCAGCAAGCCACATGCCAAGGTCAATGAAGCTGTTTGAGTCTCTTGGATTAAACCCGATTGCAGCACCGACTGACTTCTTCAAAGATGAATATAAAGGTCTTTTAAGGGTGCCAAATGTTACTGCTTTACAATCATCACAAAGAGCCGTACATGAATATATTGGTATATTATGGGCTTTGTTAACATCATAGAAACTAAAAAAAGGTATCATTTCAAAATTATTTTAAACAAAGAGAATCCATGAACCTACCCAATCTTCTTCTAAAACTCCCTAGACTACTAAGATTTTTACTTATTTTTATAGTGTCGCTGACACTGCTTTTGACTCTTTTAAGAGTCGCTTTTTATTTTGCTTTTAATGACCCGGAATCTCCTCTTACAATAGCAGATTTTTTAAACTCTCTATGGATTGGTTTTAGGTTTGATTTGCGTATGGTTGTCGTGATGACTCTTCCTCTGTTTGTTTTAGGCGGCATAAAGTGGTTGAGCCCTTTTAAATATGATTATGCACGTATTGTGTGGCTTCTTTACTTAAGTGCTGTATTTGCTCTCTACACTCTATTTTATGTTTTTGACTTTGGACATTACGCCTACCTAAACACCAGACTTGATTTTACCGCCATGAGATTTGTCGAGAATGCAGCTATATCTGCTGAGATGGTGTGGGAGAGTTATCCTGTTTTATGGATTGCTGCGGGCATCTTCTCTACGATGGCTCTTTTTGTTTATGCAACGCATACGCTTTTTATAAAAGTAAAGAACCAAAGTGCTCCGCATCTAACTATAACAAAAGGTTTTGCCTTTGGTTTTATAGCATTTTTAGTGCTTTTAGTCGCCGGCTATTCTAAGCTTTCACAGTATCCGCTTCGTTGGAGTGATGCCGCTTTTTCAAAACACCCCTTTGCGACACAACTCGCGTACAACCCTATTCATTACTTTTTAGACACTTATAAAAACGGCCGTGTTTCGTATGATGAAAAAATTGTAAGAGAGTATTACCCTATTATGGCTGATTATATGGGGGTAGAGGATTTTAATGCAACTTCACTTAATTACCAAAGAGAGATAAAACCGCTCCATGTAGTCGGGACAAAACCAAATATAGTTGTTGTGATTTTAGAGTCTTTTGCAGCCTACAAGTCAAGTGTATCGGGCAATCCTATCGACCCATCGCCGCACTTTAATGCTCTTGCACAAAACGGCATATATTTTAAAAACTACTTTACGCCTGCGACGGGAACGGCTCGCTCTATCTACGCTACGCTTACAAGTATGCCTGATGTTGAACTCACAGGCACATCAAGCCGTAACCCGCTTATTGTTGATCAGCACTCCATCATTCAAGATTTTAAAGGGTATGGGAAGGCTTATTTTATAGGCGGTTCGGCTTCATGGGGCAACATTCGAGGTATGCTAACCCAGTCTATGGACAATTTACACCTTTATGAAGAGGCTGATTATGAATCTCCACGAACGGATGTTTGGGGTATTTCAGATATTGACCTTTTTCGTGAAGCAAATAAAGCTTTACAGAGTATGAAAGAACCTTTTTTCAGCATTATTCAGACTTCGGGAAATCATAGACCTTATACAATTCCCGACAATCATTACGGCTTTAAAATTAGAGAAGACGTAAGTCAGCAAGAGGTGCAAAAGTATGGTTTTGCTTCAGTAGATGAATATAATTCTTTTAGATTTATGGATTATTCTGTTGGACATTTTATGGAGCTCTCCCGCAAAAGTGACTACTATAAAAACACCATCTTTGTATTTTGGGGAGACCACGGCATCTCAGGAAGTACGGGGCAACACGTAACTCCGGGAGAGGGAAGAAGCAAGCTTGATATAGGAGCTTTAAGAGTCCCTTTTGTTATCTACTCGCCGCTTATAAAAGAGCCAAAGGTTTATGATCAGGTGGTATCGGAAGTAGATGCACTCCCGACTATAGCCTCATTTGCAAATATATCTTATACGGCAACAACTTTAGGACGTGATATGTTTGATGAGAGATATGATGACAAAAGATATGCCTTTAGCATTACCCACTCTTCAAACCCTCTTATAGGACTTATTGGAGAGAAATATTACTATAGAACAAGAGCCGATGGCACAAATGCGGCTTTATATGAAATATACAGTGATACGCCTCTAAAAGACCATTCACAAGGAAATGAAGCGATAGTTAAAAAGATGAAAGATTTGACCTACAGTATATATGAGACAAGTAAATATATACCTAACTTTAACAAAAGAGAAGCGGTAAAAAAGTAAGCTTTTAAAGTTTACTTCTATCTATTTCAACTCCGCCATCTTCGAGGGTGTAGATTAAATCAGTAGTGTTTAGTTTATCAAAATTTGCAATCATAATTTGTTTGAGATAATCTTTTTCTGCTTTTTCCGCCCTCATCAGACTGCCCGCAAAAATTCCTTTTTTCTCAATAACCAAAGAGGTAATATCGCTGTCCATCTGTATGTGGTTCATTAAATCTTTAATATCTTCCTCAAAAATAGAGCTAAGCATTGAGAACATACCCGCTAAATAGGCTTTATCTTTGTGTTTTGTATCAGCATCGGCTTCCATTCTCTCAGCTCTTTTTATAGCGAGTGCCAAAATAGTCTCTGATGCAGGGTTTTTAGAAACCTCAGAGTATAAATATACCAAGAGCCATCTTAGTAATTTATTTCTACCCATTAGGGTTATTACTTGAGTTAAAGACTCAATTTGTACATTAAATTTTTTAGAGTTATTGAAAAATTGAACAAGTTTATAAGATAAATCGGGTTGTTTTTTTATAAAATATTCTAGCTGTTCAGTGCTATTGTCATCTTTGATAATTTTAATTAACTGCAATATAATAAACTGAGCCGGTTCTTTTGAGCCAACTATTTCTATAACTTCTGGTTTATCTAAATAATAACCCTGAAAAAAATCAAAACCCATCTCTGAATATTTTTTAAAATCTTCTTTTGTTTCAATGTTCTCAGCCAAGAGTTTAATGCGACTGCCTTTAAACTTGAGCATAACTTTTTCTAAATTTTCAGGTTGGGAGAGTGCTATATCCATCTTGATAATATCAATATAATTAAATAGTCTTGTGAACTTTGAAATCATTTTAGCACTTGAATCAAAGTGTTTTATTGAGAGTCTGAACCCTCTTTTTTTATACTGTATTATTTTAGAGATAACTTGTTCAGATAGGTCTATATTTTCTAATATGTTTAAAATAAATCTATCTTTATCTAAAACATCTAAAATACCCTTAAGTATAGTTTCTTCATCTACATTTATAAATGCTAAAGTTTTTTTACCTAGTAATTGATTCAGTTCTTTACTTGTAATAGAACTTATAATCAATTGCGAAACTTCTTTTACGGTGTTTGAAAAATTTACTTCATTGTTTGAATCGTCTTTAAAAAGAAGTTCATACGCATATAACTGACTTTTATTATCAAATATTTTTTGTTTTGAGATGCTGATTATATTCATTTGTCTGGCCCCTTGCTTTTAAGATATTTGCACAAATTTCTTGTTGTGTAGTCATATTACCTAGTTTTTCATATAGTTTTTTTATAGCTTTTTTTGCATAATCAAAATCATTATCTTTTGTCATAGCGCTGAACATAGAACCGACCACAACTGTGTCTTGGCATCCATTTGTGGCGAACCTTAGATTTTCAATAAAATTCTTATTTTTTACCAGTAAATAAAAAATCACATACTCGCCTGTTTTTTTCATCCACTGCAACACCGACACAGCTTTGCTCTTCAAGCTTTCCATAGTTTTTTGGATCCATTAAATGCTCTAATGTTTCAGGACTCATGCCCGCTGGAAGTTCTACATTTTCATACATGATTATTCTTTGTTTTTAAGATGATTTTATTAAAAGTCTATTCTACCTAATATTTTATTTTAGCTAGATAAAGCCCATTGCTTGGCGCTGGTTTTACTTTATGCTGTTTTTTATATGCCAACAACTCTTCTATCTCTTGGCATGTGGATTTTAAAAGTGCTCCAACCATAAGTCTGATTTGACTTCTTAAAAAACCATTTGCTTCAAAATTTAAAACAATAGTACCCTTATGTTTATAAGCAAAAGCTCTGTAGATTATTCTTGTGGTAGAGTTAGCATCACTTCCTGTTTTCATAAAAAATTTGAAGTCGTGCTCTCCGATAAAAAGTTTGATATTCTCTTGAATTTTCTCAAAATCAACATCTTCTATAAAAGTGATGAAGCTAGCTTCAAAGGGATTACTTTTTTCATTTTTAATTATATATCTGTAAACGCGTTTTTTAGCGCTATATCTGGCATGAAAACTATCATCTACTGCTTTGATGTGTTTGACCTCTATAGAATCAAGAAGCATAGTGTTTAGAACTCTTTGAAGTTTGGGTAAATCACTCCAAAACCCCGGTAAATCTATATGACATACTTGAGCGGTAGCGTGAACACCTTTGTCTGTTCTGCCTGAGGCTACAACTTTGGAGTCGATTCCAAGTTTAGATAAGGCAAGTCCAAGATTTCCAAAAACAGTGTTGGAAGTCTCTTTTTGAATTTGTGAACCTAAAAATAGAGTTCCGTTATAAGCAAGTGTTAAAGCGCAGCGCATCTAAAATCTTGCAACTATTTTTTTTCTATAGATGATGTAGGTAACTACAAGCCAAGTAATAGCAACTACGGGTATGGTGTAAAAAGCCAAAAGACCTTGCAAGCCCAAAGTGGCTCCATAATAGACTAATAAACCTAAAAATAGATAGAGATAAACTCGCCCTTTTTGATGCCTAACATGAACTATGCCAATACTTGCAACTAAAAAGAGACTGATTAATGGAAAAATACTCAGCAGAGTATCTGTAATAAACATATGAGTTTTACTCTCTCTTCTATCTTCTGATTTCCAGTACTCTAAAGGCGTTCTATACTTGGTTAAGTTAGCCGTCATTGTGTCATTGATGTTCATTGTTTCAAAATTAATTTGTGAGAATTTATCTTTTGAATAACTGTATCCTTCACCATCAGTGAGTTTTAATCTCAATATGCCCGAATCATTTATAATTTCTGCTTTTTTTGCACTTATAAGTATCTCTTCTTTTTTATTTTTATTAAACAAAAATATGTCTGAGTACGTTCCGTCGGGATTATTAGTTCCAACATAAAGGAGCCAATTTCCAAAACTGTGCCCAAACTCAGAAGCGGAGAGATTAAACTTTGCTTCACTCTTCTTATATGAAATAAAATTACTCGATAAAACTGTGGCATGTGGAAAGAGAATAAAAAAGTTAAAGCTAAGTAAAACACAGAGAAGAAGCGCTGGTTTAATCAGTGTTTTAATTATTAAATTTGGATGAATTCCCAGCGAAAAAAGAACAACTATTTCATTGTCGGTAGAGAGCCTAAAAATAGATAGAGAGGCCGCTATAAAAAAAGTTATAGGCAAGGTATAAAACAAAATTTCCGGTAAAACAAAAAAGTATAGTTTTGACATTTCCCAAATTGAGAGTTGAATTATCGCAGTGTATGTTGCAAGTTTTATAAGAAAGATTACCGAAGCAATTGTAAACAAGGGTAAAAAAATCGATAAAAACAGTACAGAGAGGTTGCTTATAATGTATTTTCTAAGTCTGTCCATGTTTAGTAAGTTGCTTCAATATAAGCTAGAATAGGGCTGTCGAGCATATAAACTATAAACGTAGAGAGTGCTAAAAAAGGAACAAAAGGAACCGTGTTACTATCTTTTGATCTGTTTCTAATAGCGAGCATCACAGGCAAAGCTAAAACAGCAGACAAGAAGATTGCAAAAAGTGTCAATTTGATTCCAAGGAGTGCTCCCATAGTTGCAGCCACCATAATGTCCCCTTCTCCCAATGCTTCAATAAAAGGATACGGATGGTAGTTCTGGCTCCAAGAAGTTACATTCTTTTTAACTTCTCTATGAGCTGATGAGGTAAGTATATATGAAAGAGAAAATCTCAGCAGCGTAAATCCGCCGGCAAAGATGAGTGCATGATGCAAGTTTGTAAATATGCCGCCAATGCTCCATGCTCCAAAAATTGCAAATATTATTGCAAGCAGATTGAGAGAGTCCGGAATCATTTTATATTTAAAATCTATAAGCGAAAGAGCCAAAAGCATTAAAAAACTAAGAGCGATGAAAAGTACAGGAAGACTAAGCCCAAATTTAAAAGCTAATGCCAGAAAAATCAAACCTGAAAACAATTCTACAAGAGGGTACTGTACGGAAATTTTAGAGTGACAAAATGAGCATTTACCTCTGAGAAATATCCATGAGAGTATTGGTATATTATGCCAAGGCTTTAACTTACTTTGGCATGAGAAACAGTGTGAAGCGGGAAAAAGTATGCTTTCATCTTTAGGAATTCGCAAAATTACAACATTCAAAAAAGAGCCTATTACTGATCCTAATACAAAGGCTATTGTGAGCTGTTCAATCATTTTAATCCCCCAAAGCGGCGTTCAATTTTTGTAAATTTTATGATAATATTTTCTAAATCATTTGTTGTGAAGTCAGGCCAGAGCGTATCAACAAAGAAAAGTTCTGCATAGGCTGACTGCCAAAGTAAAAAGTTTGAAAGCCTATGGTCGCCGCCCGTTCTTATAAGTAAATCGACCTCATGTTTGCAGTCAAGCGCATCTAAAAGTGTGGCTTCTGTTATGTCATTCTCTGAGTTTTTTATTTTGTTGAGAGCTCTTAAAATTTCATCTTGTGCGCCATAATTAAGGGCGAGAGACTGAATAAGCCCATCACAATGTGCAGTTTTCTCTTTCACATCTTGTATAGTTTGTTGAAGCGATTTAGAAAAAGCTTTAATGTCGCCAATGGGTTCAAAATGAACATTGTTTGCCACATACGTGGCGAGTTCATTTTTTAGGTAGTTTTCTAAAAGTTTCATTAAAAATTCAACTTCAAGACGAGGTCTTTTCCAGTTTTCTGTAGAAAAAGCATAAAGGGTCAAGCGTTCTATATCTTTGTTAGCAGAGCAGTACGTTGTTATCTGTTTAACAACTTTTGCTCCGGCTTCATGCCCTTTAACTCTTTTTTTGCCTTGAATCTCAGCCCAACGACCATTGCCATCCATAATAATTGCTATGTGTTTTGCTTTATTCATATATTTTCCAAGAAGTTTTTAGTTTTGTAATTGTACCTTTTTTCGTTTATAAAAGACAAAATGGACTTACAAACTCTTTGCATAATCTAAAATGCCAAAAGAGACTTCCAATTTGCCGGCATGTGGAATTGATTCTACTTTTTCACGAGTAATGAACTCTATCTTATTTGTATCGCTTCCAAAATCAGAAGAGTCTTTGAGTACATTTAAACAAACTGCATCTATATTTTTAGCTTTTATCATCTCTGAAGCGTTTGATATAGCGTTAAACTCGTCCATCTCGGCTTTAAAACCGACAGTTGTAATATCTGATTTATCTATAGAACTGAGTAAATCAATATTCTTTTTTAAACGTATTTCAAACTTTTCTCCAAGAACCTCTTTTTTGAGTTTACCGCTTTGAGCAAACTCCGGAACATAGTCACTTACAGCCGCCGCCATAAACAGATACGGTTTTTTCTGAATGAGGTGGATATGCTCATCTTTTAGCAGTGTAGCTTTTGAGAGTTTGCCTTTTTTGGCAATACGAAGAGAGGCTGTTAAATACTCCAGCATATCTTGTGTGTCGGTAACCTCTATAGTGTGCATACTTTTTGGAAGTTGTGTGTCAAAACGTGTTGCTATTAAATTTACATCAGCACCTCTGCAGTAGAGTGCAGTGGCTAAACTTGAAGCCATTTTTCCACTCGAAAAGTTAGAGAGATAACGAACCTCATCTATTTTCTCAACAGTTCCGCCGCCAGTGACAATAACCATTCTCTCTTCCCAAAACTCATCTTTAAGCAGGGCTCTTGCACTTTGCCAAAACACATCAATAGGTTCTGCCATAGCACCGTCACCTACAGTTTTACAAGCAAGCTCTTTTGTCTGCGTATTTAAAATAGTATAGTTTGCAATAGCAAGCATTTTCAAGTTAGCCTGAGTAATAGGGTTCTCGAGCATATGTGTATTTGCTGAGGGTGCTAAAATTTTCATTCCCGCAAAGGCTAGGGAACATTGAAGCAGCATATTGTCAGCTATGGCATTTGCAAGCTTGCCGATAGTATTTGCCGTAGCTGGAGCTATAACGAACAAATCTGCCCAATCAGCGCTCTTTATATGGTTATGTTCATTTACCCACGACTCATTAGTATCATCAAGAACTTGGTTTGAAGTAAGTGTTTCAAAAGTAAGCGGAGTGACAAACTTTTTAGCAGACGCACTCATTACAACTTTGACCTCAGCCCCGGCTTTTACAAAAAGTCTAACAAGGTCTAATGATTTGTAGACAGCTATAGAACCGGTGACACCTAAAAGTATTTTTTTATTTTTTAATAAATCTGAGGGGATAAGCATTTTTTTACCTTCTAAATATTTTATATAAGAATTTGAATATTATAGTAACATTAAAAGTATAAAAGCATTGCTATATTTAGCTTTATTTCTTCTCTTAATTATTACTCTTTTTTTTGCTTGAATCCATCACGAAAATATTGTAGCCATCTTGTTCTTTTGGTAAAAAATATTAATTATTGTTTATGATAAACCAAATATGATTATTTCATGATTAAAACTTGTAATT
>MNYP01000056.1 GCA_001873135.1 Helicobacteraceae bacterium CG2_30_36_10 | reverse complement strand
TCCAGAAAATAAGATACAGAGCTTATGAAGAGAGTCTCGAGTGAAAAATAAATCCTTAAAAATCCGTCTCTTTGTAAGCTTACTAGAGGATACTATTGTCAAAAAAACAGTAAACCTTACAAAAAATATCAATATCACAATAAATTTGGAGTTCAAATATGTGAAGCATAATTTTATAGTCTAACTCAGTGTTATTTTTCTGAAAAAAATGATATTTTTTTACAAGTGGAGAGTGGAATTTATAGTACGGATTTATTTGGGAATATTCTTAATTTAACAAGATTAAGATAAAATCTCATTATGAATTTACAAGAGTATATAAACGCAGTTAAAACACTAAATCTTTATTCCTATCACTACTATGTTTTAGATGACCCTTTAACAACGGATGAGATCTATGACGGGCTTTATCATGATGTAGTTGTCTTTGAACATGAAAACAAAAATGAGATTTTAAGTAATTCTCCGACACAAAGAGTAGGCGACGTCATATCTGAGGGCTTTACAAAAGCTTCGCATCTCTCCCGTATGTGGAGTTTGGAAGATATTTTTGATGCCGATGGGCTACTAAAATGGCTTAAAAAAACCTACAAACTTAACAAAAACATCTCTTTTTATTGTGAGCCTAAATTTGACGGGGCTAGTTTAAATCTTATTTATGAAAACGGAAAATTGGCTCAGGGCATTACGCGCGGCGATGGTGTTGCGGGTGAGCTTATTACTCAAAATGTGAAAACTATTCGCTCCATTCCTCTGAGCATTGAGCATAAAGAGCGAATCGAAATCCGCGGCGAAGTGGTTATTTTTAAAGATGAGTTTGACAAGATTAATGAAAAAAGACTCCAAGCGGGTGAAGCTGTTTTTGCTAACCCTAGAAATGCGGCGGCGGGGAGTTTGAGACAGCTTGACTCTTCTGTAACAGCTGCAAGAAATTTGGTTTTTTTACCTTATGGAGTCGGTAAAAATTCATTGACACATAAACTCCTTAGTGAAAAAATGGAGTATATCTATTCGCTCGGGTTTAGAAAGCCGCCGAGCAGTTCCACATGCCAGGAATTTGACTCTATTGAGGCTATTTATGAAGTGATGAAAAGAGATAGAGACTCTTATTCTATGATGCTCGATGGAATGGTTATAAAAGTAAACGAAATAGCAGCGCAAATAGATATGGGTTACACCGTGAAAGTTCCCCGTTTTGCCGTTGCGTATAAGTTCCCTGCAGTGGAGAAAATAACCACAGTCAAAGAGATAGTTTTGCAAGTGGGGCGAACTGGGGCGGTCACTCCCGTGGCAATAGTTGAGCCTACCGACATAGACGGCGTTATTGTCGAGAGAGCGACCCTACACAATTTCGATGAGATAGACAGAAAAGATATTCGTTTACATGACAAAGTTATTATTTTGCGAAGCGGCGATGTTATTCCTAAAATCATTAAAGTGCTCACGCATGAACGTAACGGCAGTGAAATAAAATACGAAAGACCGACGCTTTGCCCAGTATGTTCAAGCGAGCTTTTAGATGAGGGTGTTTTACTCAAATGCCAAAACCTCACTTGCGATGCAAGAGTTGTCAATTCCATCTATTATTTCGCCTCAAAACCCTGCTTAAACATAGACGGCTTGGGCGATAAAATCGTAGAATCACTTTATAATTCAGGTTTGGTCAGAAGCGTGATAGATTTGTTTGATTTAACTCTTGATAAACTTTTAGCGCTAGAGGGTTTTAAAGAGAAAAAGTCTCAAAATCTTTTAAACTCTTTGCAAAATGCAAAAGGGTGTGACTACTGGAGATTTATAAACTCTTTAGGTATTGAGCACATCGGCGAAGTGGCTTCAAAAACATTGAGCGAAAATTTTGGAAGCAGGTTTACAGACGCGACAAAAGAGGAGATAATCGCTTGTGATGGCATAGGCGAAGAGATGGCTGAATCACTCTTGGAATTTGTACGTGTAAACAGAGAAACGATCCTAAAACTCCAAGAGATTTTACGCCCGCTTGAACCTACCAAAAGAGCCGAAGCAAAAGAGAACGCTTTTAAAGGTAAAACGGTTGTTTTAACGGGAACTATGAGTGAGTCACGACCTGTCGTAAAAGAGAAACTCGAACTCCTTGGGGCAAAAGTGGTGGGAAGCGTTTCTAAAAAAACAGACTTTGTCATCTACGGCGAAGATGCCGGAAGCAAGTATGACAAGGCTATGAGTTTGGACGTGATATGTTTAACCGAGTTAGAGATGCAAAAGATGATAAGCGAGAGTGAGAAGTGAAAATAATTTTACTAGTTTTACTCTTCATCTCCTCTTTGATGGCAGACAGAGACGGCGGTCCTTATATCGGTGTGGGTTACGGTAAGTCGAGTTACAATTCGGATGGTTTGTATAAGCAACTCAAATCCGACACATCGGGGTCAGGAACCTTTTATTTTGGGGCATACATAAGCAAACATCTCTCAGTGGAACTGGCTTACGTGAGTTTTGATGCTTGGCATGTGGAAAAAGGGTATGAAGTGGACGATACCACAACTCTGGGGTTTGGAGCTTTAAGTGTAAGCACTTTGGCACATTATGCTTTTTTTGATGATGCTTTAGATTTTTACGCTAAGTTTGGTGTCGGTGAGATGAGCGCAAGCGGTTTACCCTCAAAGGGTTTTACTATGCTTTACGGCGCAGGAGTCGGCTACAGATTTAATGAATGGCTGAGTCTCAAAATAGCCTATGATATTTACAATTTCAACTACGACCATCCGGTGACCATAGATACAACAAGAACATATGAGATGCAGATAGATTATATATATAGTGCAATAGAGGTACAGTTTTGATAAGACTTGATAATTATTTAGTAGAAAACAACTTAGCTGGCAGTAGAACCAAAGCCCAGGCAATGATAAAAGATGGCTTTGTAGTCATTAACGGCGAAGTGATGTTAAAGAGTTCGCTCAAAATCAGCAAGAGCGATGAAGTGAGAGTCAAAGAGCATAAAGAGTATGTCTCCCGCTCAGCTCATAAACTTGCCTCTTTTTTAGATGAACTAAAAATCGACATAAGTGCAAAAAGAGCCTTAGATATCGGTTCTTCAACGGGCGGTTTTACACAAGTGCTTTTAGAGTACGGCGTGAGCGAAGTAACAGCTGTCGATGTGGGAAAAGAGCAGCTGCATGAGAGTCTAAAAAATGACCCAAGAGTCCACTCCTTTGAGAGCTGTGACATTCGAGATTTCAAAAGTGAGACACAGTTCGATTTAGTCACAAGCGATGTCGCCTTCATTTCACTTCTTAACATTTTAGAAGATATTGACAGACTGGCATGTGGAAATATAATACTTCTGTTTAAACCGCAGTTTGAAGTAGGGCGTGAGGCAAAAAGAGACAAAAACGGAGTAGTAACCGACGACAAAGCGATACTCAAAGCGATGATAAAATTTGAAGATACTTGCAGTATAAAGGGGTGGAAACTAAAGTTGAAATCGCCTTCAAAACTTACAGGCAAGGAGGGCAACCTTGAATACTGTTACTGCTATGAAAGATAGCACGGCAATCGCAATCGGCGGATTTGATGGGATGCATATCGGCCATCAGCATCTCTTTAATGCTTTAGGAAAAAATGGAACCATAGTGGTTATTGAGACAGGGTATGCTAACCTTACGCCAAAACATGAGAGAGAAAATTTTTCGCATTACCCTATAGTTTACTTAGAGTTAGACGATATACGCCATCTTGATGGTAAGGGTTTTGTAGGACTTTTAAAAGAGAGATTTCCTAAACTTAAAAAAATAGTTGTTGGGTATGACTTTCACTTCGGCAAAAACAGAAAGTACTCTTTTGAAGATTTGAAAACTCTTTTTGACGGAGAGGTTGAGGTCATTGAAGAGGTATTTTTAGAGGGTAAATCGGTTCATTCTCATAAAATCAGAGCAAAGCTTATTATAGGCGATATTCAAAGAGCAAATGCTTTTTTAGGGCATAACTTTACCATCAAAGGCAATCACATCAGCGGGCAAGGCATAGGTAAAAAAGAGCTCGTAGCGACCATAAACATAAAATCAACTGGGTATATTGTCCCAAAAGAGGGTGTGTACGCTACATTAACACGAATCGATGAAGAGGAACATTTTCATCCATCTGTTTCCTTTGTCGGGCACAGAATAAGTACAGACGGCTCTTTTGCGATTGAGAGTCATATTTTAGACGGTGAAGTGTATTGTGATAAAAAAGCAACTATTTCTTTTATAAGCTTTATACGCAACAACGAAAAGTTTGAGAGTCTGAGAGAGTTAAAAGAGGCTATAAAAAAAGATATAGCTATCGCCTCAAAAGAGTTAAAATTTTTACAATTGTAATAAAACGTGTGTATACCTGTTGATTCTCGAAAAAATTTGTTTTTCGTAGCTTTATGGGGTTGTATAAAATTAATGAAAAGTGAGAAATAATGGATAGAGTATATTTACAAAACGGCGAACAATTAGACTTTGATTTTTACCAAAATGAAAAAGATTTTATAGTTGATGAAATTCCACTTGGAGAGTTTAAGGGCAGAGGAAATTTTATTATTATACATGTAAAAAAAGTTGAACTTACCACTTGGGACATGATAGCGATTTTTGCTGATTTTTTAAAAATACCTGCACAAAAAATAGGCTACGCAGGACTTAAAGATAAGCACGCCACTACAACGCAATATCTTTCTATAGAGTTGAAATATGAAAAAGATTTGAAAAAATTTCGCCATCCTCAGATAAAAATCCTCTCAACTCAAAAGCATAATGCGTCTATACAAATGGGGGAGTTAAAGGGAAATAGATTTAGCATTAATCTCTTTAGTGTAGATGATATTAAAGCCGGTCGTATAGAAAAACTCGCACAAAAAGCCCAAATAAACGGACTTCCTAACTATTTCGGTTACCAGCGTTTTGGCCGTGACGGCGATTCAATACAACAGGCAAAAGAGATGATTGCCGGTGAGTTGCATGTAGCTGATACAAAACTCAAAAAGTTTTTGACTTCAGTGTATCAAAGTACTTTTTTTAATCAATGGCTCAAAGAGAGAATAAACTTAAGTCAAGAGAGAGCAAAATTTGTACTACTAGAGGGCGATGTTTATTTGTCAAAAGATGGCAAATTGATAACGCCTGCACAAATACCGCTTAAAGATTTTGAAGCTAAGAAAATGATTCCAACGGGACTTCTTTGCGGAAGAGGGGCTTTTAGAGCACGTGGTGAGGCAAGAAAAATTGAGAAAAAGTATGATGATGAGTTTTTAGTAGAAAAGGGCCTCAGACGTGAAGCTTTAGTTTACCCGCAAGATATTGTTTGTAACTACAACAAAGGGTTCGGACTTTTAAATATATCTTTTAGCTTGCCAAAAGGTTCTTATGCAACGGTCTTTTTAGAAAGCATTGCAAACAAAAACTTTACTGCCAAAGATGTAAAAAAAGATTAATTAGCACATAATTTATTCATTGGCATGTGGAAATTTCCACATGCCAGTACAAATTCAAAAAAAATTCCCTAAAAACATCGGATATTATAATAATTTAAAGCTATTTTGATTATAATCCCGTAACTTTTTAAAACTGGGAGAAGCTTTTATGCCTGAGTTATTTACTTTTATAGGTGCTATTTTTGGATTGTCTCACCATGCAAATCCAGAATTATACAAAAATGTTATATATATTACACATATGCTATTGTCTGCCGGCATTGCTATATTGTTAGTTAGAGTTGCAACGTCGAACCTTCAAATGGTTCCAAAAGGGACTCAAAATGTTATGGAATCATACATTTCGGGTGTTCTTCAAATGGGTACGGACGTAATGGGTAAAGAGAATGCACGCCGTTATCTTCCACTTGTTGCAACTATAGGTTTATTTGTAGGTATTGCTAACCTAATCGGTGTTATTCCTGGTTTTGAAGCGCCTACTGCATTTTTAGAAATGCCTCTTACTTTAGCCCTCGTTGTATTTGTTTACTATAACTTTGAGGGTATTCGTCGTCAAGGTGTTATAAAGTACTTCAAACACTTTTTAGGACCTGTTTGGTGGTTATATTGGTTAATGTTTCCAATTGAAATCGTATCACATTTTTCACGTTTAGTTTCTCTAAGTTTTCGTCTTTTTGGTAATGTTAAAGGTGACGATATGTTTTTAATGGTAATCTTAATGTTGGCTCCTTGGGTTTTGCCAATGATTCCATTTGCACTTTTAACTTTTATGGCATTCTTACAAGCTTTCATTTTCATGATGCTTACGTATGTTTACCTTGGCGGCGCCGTTGCGGTTGAAGAACACTAGTAGTTTCATACTATGCAAAAAGATATATTCTACAGAATTATAAGCTTTTTATTAGGAGCATCATGGGCAATTGTCCTCCTTGGTGCTCTAATTGTTTTTAAAACTTTTCTCGTTCTCGGTCTAGGACTCTCTATTGTTATCACAATCTTTTATATTTTTATTTCACTCTTTCTTATTTTGACGCTTGACGCTTTTTCTGTCAACAAACAAAGACTCTCTGAGGCACAAAAACAGACAACACTTTTGGAAAAAATCTACTCAAAACATACGAAATAGATTTAAAGTCATACTTCTTAATGAAGAGTAAATTATTTCCACATGCCAAAGCTCTTTTTATCAGATTTAAAAGATAATTTAGATAATATAAAACTCACATTTTTATAAATTTAAGGAAATCTATGTTTGAAGTAGTTATAGGTCTTGAAGTACATACTCAGTTAAATACAAAAACTAAACTTTTTTGCTCGTGTCCTACGAGTTTTAACCATAAACAAAATACAAATACTTGCCCGACTTGTTTGGCACTTCCCGGCGCTTTACCGGTTTTAAATAAAGAAGTTCTCCATAAGTCTATTATGCTTGGAACTGCGATAGATGCGACTATAAATAAAACATCTTATTTTGACAGAAAGTCGTATTTTTATCCGGACAGTCCATCGGCGTATCAAATCACTCAGCTCTATACTCCGGTTGTTGAACACGGAACACTCAAGATTGACTTTGAAGACGGCACTCATAAGATTATCCGCATAAACCGTGCACATATTGAAGCAGATGCTGGTAAAAACATACATGAGGGCGATATTTCAAAAGTTGATTTAAACCGTGCGGGAACACCGCTTTTAGAGATAGTTTCAGAGCCGGATTTAAGCAATGGTGAAGAGGTTGTTTTGTACCTTAAAAAACTCCATTCCATCATCCGTTACCTCGATATCGGTGATGCAAATATGCAAGAGGGTTCTTTTCGTGTGGATGTCAATGTATCTATCCGTCCAAAAGGCGATAAAAAACTCTACACTCGAGTTGAGATTAAAAATATTAACTCCTTTAAATTCATCCAAAAAGCCATAGAACTCGAAGTTGCCCGTCAGAGTGAAGCGTGGGAAGACGGAGTTTATGAGACAGAGATACTCCAAGAGACGAGACTTTTTGACCAAACAAAACAAGAGACTCGCTCTATGCGAGGCAAGGAAGAAGCGGCAGATTACCGTTATTTTCCAGAACCTGACCTCTTAAAAGTAAGTATCACTGAAGAGATGCTAAAAATTTATAGCTCTATTCCTGAACTTCCCGATGAAAAAATGGCACGATTTGTAAAAGAGTACGGAATGAACGACTACAGTGCGAGCGTTGTTACTTCATCTGTAGAGATGGCACACTTTTTTGAAGGAATGATGGCATGTGGAATTAGTCCAAAAAATGCTTTGACATGGCTTACAACCGAACTTCAAGGTCGTCTCAAAGGGGAGATGAACATTAGCAACTCTCCCGTTGATGCTCTAAAACTTGGACATTTGGTGAAGCGTATAGAAGATGGTACTATCAGCGGTAAAGCGGCCAAAGAGGTGCTTGATAAACTCATGGAAGAGAACTTGGATGTTGATACTGTTATCGATGCGCTTGGTTTGAAACAGATGAGCGACACAGGGGCAATCGAAGCTATCTGCGATGCTGTAATAGCTGCAAATCCTGAGAAAGTTCAACAGTATAAAAGCGGTAAAGATAAACTTTTTGGTTTCTTTGTCGGTCAAGTTATGAAAGAGTCTAAAGGGAGTGCAAACCCTCAATCTGTAAATGAGTTGTTAAAAGCTAAGCTGGGATAATGGGCTATTTTTCTCGCTTGATTGTCGATGCTGCCTATTTTATAAGCACGTCCGATGCCTATCAGCGAAAAAAACGATTTTTTTATAATGTTTTAGAAAACAACAGATATAGCCACAAAAAATATTTCGATATTTTTATGATGACGCTTATTCTTTTGAGCGTTGCTATTTTGATAGCCGAAGTAAAACATGAGGTGCCGTTAAATATTATATTTTTTAACACCTACGTCATTTCGATTATTTTTTTTATTGAGTATATACTTAGGCTTTGGATTAGCAGCAGCGTGAGTGAGACACTTATCAACAAAAGTGAAAATGATATAATGCTCGGGCGAGAGTTTAGTCTCTTGCGTGCTTTTTTTAAAGTCTTTAAAATAAAACTGCACTATATGCTCTCTTTTAGAGCAATGATAGATTTGTTGGCAATTTTGCCTTTTTTCCATGAGCTTAGACTTCTTCGTATTTTTGTTCTTTTTAGGGTTTTTAAACTCTTCAGATACACAACGAGTTTTCAAATTTTTGTCTCTGTTTTATCGACGAAAAAATTTGAATTTATCATACTTTTGATGTTTGCTTCTATCGTTATTTTTGTCTCCTCCATCCTTGTTTATATAATGGAAGCGAACAATCCGACTTCGCCCGTAAATACGCTTTTTGATGCACTCTACTGGGCTATTGTTACCATCTCAACCGTTGGATATGGAGATGTAACGGCGGTGACGACTCAGGGACGCGTGGTTGCGATGTTTGTTATAGTTGCAGGAATCTCTGTTTTAGCTTTTACCACCTCTATCGTAGTCTCGGCTTTGAGCGAAAAGCTTGATGAAATCCGCGAGATGAAAACCATCGAAGATATAAGAAAATTAAAACAATTTTATATTATCTGCGGTTATGAAAATGTCGCTGAGGCAGTTGCAAAAAAGCTTAAAAACAGTACAAAAAACATTATAGTCCTTGATGAGGATGAGCGAAGAATAGAGCATGCAAAAAGGGATGGTTTAGTCGCTCTTAACTACGATCCGGGAAGTGTAGAGAGCTACAAAAAAATCGGTATAGATTTAAGTGCTCAGGTTAAATCGGTACTGTGTCTCAGGGAGAGCGATGTTGAAAATGTCTATACGACGCTCACTGTGCGTTCTATAAACAAAGAGGTAAATATCGTCTCACTTCTTATGGATGATACAAACAGAAACAAGCTTAATTTTGCAGGCGTCAACGAAATACTCTACCCTAAAGGCTTAGTCGGCATGATTGCTAAAGAGCTTATTGGCAGACCGGTTGCTTTTGAGGTGATTCATGCTCTACGAAACGACTACTATGGGGTTAATGTTGAAGAGATATTTATTGATGAGAGAGTGAGTCAAAACAGCATCTATGTCGGGAAGCTGGGTTGTGCTCGTTTTAGAGTCGTGTTGCTCGGAATCTACAAAAAAGAGAAAAAGCGATTTTTCTTTAATCCTTTAGATGATATGCTTCTTGAGAGTGGAGATTATCTGTTGGTCGTCGGAAATGTGGTTTTTATAAAAGATTTTGATAAGTATCTGCATAAAAAGAGTGTAGTATGAAAAAAAAAGTTGTTTTGATTTTTGGGTATAACGATTATGCCCTTGAGATAGCAAAAAACATCCGTGACACTTACGAAAATATACTCATATATAGTTTAAATGAAGAGTTTGACCGTGCCAAAAACAAAACAGATTTTGAGGTGCGAGGATTTGATTTAAGCGATAGATGGGATGATATTGCAGAGTATGTAGATTTTAAAAATTCAATCGCTTTTTGCGTACTTGAAGATAGTGCCCAAAATATATTTTTAACAATTTCTCTAAGGTCTCTTTTTAGTGATTTAAACATTATTGCACTTTCAAACAACAAAGATACGGCAAATAAACTTCAAATGGCAGGTGCAAACAAGGTAATTCCTCTTGTGCAGACTACGGCGGAGATAATCTCTGAGATGATGGAAAAACCTATAGTAAAAGAGGTATTTCACACTATTTTGTTTGAGGGCGGTGCGCTAAAAATCACACAGATTGAGATGAACGGGACAAACCCTTACCTCGGTCATGAGATTTTTGAGCTCGATTGGAACATTAAGTATGGCATTATACCGCTCTCTGTTATTCAAGAGGATGAAAAAAATGAATTTATATACGCCTCAAAAATAAAGCATAACAGAGTGAAAGAGGGTGATATTTTTATCATTGTCGGATACGAGAGAGATATACAAGAATTTGAAAAAGTATTAGGAAGGAGAGATGATGTCAATTGGCGTAATTGGAGCAGGTAAATGGGGCTTAGCACTCTATTTTGTGCTTTCACAAAATAATAAAGTATTGATTCATTCTAGAACTCCAAGAGAGATTGAAAATTTTGTCTCTTTGGAAGAGATTTTAAAGTGTGAGTATTTGGTAATAGCGATACCGGCGCAAAGTGTTTCGTCGTGGCTTGAGGAAAATTTTGTCTTTCAAGACCAAAAAATCTTGGTTGCGGCCAAGGGAATAGAAGCAAAAACAGGTATGTTTTTAAATGACATTTATGCCAAATATGTTCCAGATGCAAACATAGCTTTTTTGTCCGGTCCCTCTTTTGCAACTGAGGTTATGAAGTCTTTGCCCACAGCACTTGTGGTTAATTCACATAACGAAAAAGTAAGTGAGAAGTTTGCTTCTTTTTTTCCATCATTTATCAAAACTTATACCTCTACTGATGTTATGGGAGCGGAAGTCGCGGGAGCGTATAAAAATGTAATTGCTATAGCTGCTGGAATATGTGAAGGTTTAGGTTTGGGAAAAAATGCAGCAGCCTCACTTATATCTCGCGGACTTGTCGAAATGCAGAGATTTGGGCTTGAGTACGGTGCAAGGGAAGAGAGTTTTGTAGGACTCAGCGGAGCAGGAGATTTGTTCTTAACTGCATCTTCTACTATGAGCCGTAATTTTCGTGTAGGGCTTGGAATAGCTGAGGGAAAATCTCAAAAAGAGATACTTGATGAGTTAGGCGAAGTTGCCGAGGGTATCGGTACGACCTATGCTCTACATGAAATCATGAAACAAAAAAACCTTTATCTGCCTATAGCAAAAGAAGTTTATGAGATGCTTGAGGGTAAAAACCCTCGTATAAGTTTAAAAGACTTTCTTGCCAGTTAAGGGGTAATAATGAGTCAAAATTTAGAGCAGTATAAAAAGATAGTTATAGCCATTTTAGTAGGAGCTTTAGTCTTTGCTCTCTCATTGAGCCTTTTTACAACACAACAAGCTTCACTTCTTGGGTTGATTGCATTTTTGGTTACTTTGTGGACAAATGAAGGCTTGCCTTTGGCGGTTGTATCTTTGTTGCCGATTGTTTTATTTCCTGCTTTTTCTATTTTAGACACAAAAGCTACGGCTCTTAACTATTCCCACCCTATTATTTTTTTATTTTTAGGTGGTTTTTTACTGGCAATTGCAGTTGAAAAGAGTAATCTGCATATTTGGCTTACGGAGAAAATATTAGGAATATTCCCAAATACTCCAAGAGGCATGATATTTTCTTTGGTTCTTACCTCCGGACTGCTGAGTTCCATTCTTTCAAATACTACAACAACTCTTCTTCTTATCTCGATTGCTCTTTTTATTACTGATGACATTAAGTTGAAAATGAGGTTTGCTTTAGCCATAGCATATGGGGCAAGTGTCGGTGGAGTACTCACTCCTATAGGCACACCGCCAAACCTAATACTACTTGGAATTATGTCTGACAAAGGTATAGAGCAGATACCTTTTTTTCAGTGGATTTGGATGCTCACCCCTCTGGTATTTGTTATGTTTGTTGTTGTCGGTTTTTTACTTAGCATCGGAGTCTCTAAGAGTTCTCTTGAGAGAAACACTAAAAAAGAACCTTTAAATATAATGCAAAAAAAGGTTTTATATATCATTTTTGGTTTAATAGTTTTACTGCTTCTTAACGCTCCAATGAAACCTTTTTACAACGGCTTAGGTCTAAGTGAGGCTGGAGTGCTGCTTTTTGCAGGTCTACTTTTATTTATGCCACCATTTAATGTACTAGACTGGATGGAAGATAAGCATCTCATTCCTTATAGAATTATGTTCTTGTTTGGTGCAGGTTTCTCTATCGCAACAGCGTTTAGCGGGACTGGTTTAGCCGATGAAGTTGCTTCTTATCTTATTGTTATGACAGAGCTTTCCCCCGTACTTTTACTATTTAGTATTGCGATGCTTATAACTTTTACTACTGAAATAACATCCAACACAGCACTTATATCTATAATGCTTCCGGTTATCTATTCAGTAGCAGAACAAACAGGCATAAATGCAACGCTATTTATGATGGTCGCTACCATATGTGCCAGTTATGCCTTTATGCTCCCTATTGCAACACCGCCCAACGCAATTGCCATGAGTAGCGGAGCCGTCAATGTTAAGACAATGATGAAGTACGGAATGATTTTAAATTTACTAGGCGTATTTTTTATTGTCATGATTGCGGAGTTCTTTTGGAAAGGTGTTCTTTTTTAGGGTTAGAGTTCTTATTGATAGGACAAACCCTGTTTCATATAAAGGATATAGATGTGCTATAATCAATTTCAATCAGAAACAACACTCTTTTTAATTCAATATCTAAAAGGTAAATACCATGGAAAAAGACTATTTTTTACGCTGGATTGGATTTGTAGTTTTTGCGCTGACAGTTTGGTTGTTTTTCCCTTTTTTAAAAAGTTTTTTTGTGGCATTGCTGATGGTAATGGCTACTTTTCCTATATACCATTTTATAGAAGCAAAAATAAAACGGTATGAAAAGCTAAAAACTCTTGCTCCTGTACTTTCCGCCGGTAGCGTTACCTTGGCATTTTCATTGATTGTTTTTGTGCCAATTGCCGTATTTTTATTTCATTTTTTTAGTCATCCTGCAGATAGCATGGCGATGATTCTCTCTTTATTGGATAGAATTGATGCCTTGAGTCAGCGCCTTCCGTCCTACTTGGAGTGGATTAGAGCTCCTCTTGATACAATTATTTCGATGGCAGTAACACATAAAGAAGAGATTACTTCATTTCTCGCAGGGTGGCTTGGCAGTGGATTAAAAAACTTTATGCTCATGCTAGGCAATATGGTGACGATTGTTATATTTTTCTTCTTTTTGACTTTGTACGGTCGAAGGTTTCTTTTCTTTTTTACTCCTATTGTTCCTCTAGCACGCTCTCTCAAGCGAGAATTTTTTACAGAGATGACGATGATGGTATCGGTTGTCTTCTATACTTTAGTGGGAGTAATGGTTACGCAAGGACTAGCGTTTGGAGTTTTTATTGCTTTTTTTGATGGATACAACGCTTTATTGCTCGGATTTGTTGTGGGCATTGTGTCAATTGTTCCCCTTTTTGGGACGGGGCTGGTTTGGATTCCTGTAGCAGTAAATGAGTATCTTGACGGCAATATTATTAATGCGCTTGTTATCTCTGTCTATTCATATTTTATGATGACAGTTTTCATTGACAATGTTGTCAAGCTTGTCATTTTAAATTTTGTAAATCGCAAGATAAGCAAGAACAAAAATCGCGTTAATGAATTTATTATATTTTTTGCTATTATAGGGGGATTGGCAACTTTTGGATTTTGGGGATTTATCTTGGGACCCGCAATTGTTGCACTCACTATTACGACTCTTATGACTTTGCGCAAAGCCAATCGATTAAGCCTTGCACATAAAGAGACTCTCTTAGATAAAAATTAACTTTTTACGCTGAGTGATTCTATTTCTTTTTGGAGTTTATCGAGTTGTTTGACGAGTTGCTTGATTTCATTCTCTTTAATTTCATCTACAGTTCCGCCATGCAAAAATTCTTCTGCCGTAGATTGAAATGTTTTGACTAATGCTTCAAGCTTCTCTTTTGCTTTGTTGACTAATTCTCCGTAATCATCGACAAGAGTTTCCTCTAGGGCATTGATTTTATTTGATATCTCATCTTTGTTTTTGAAAACATAATAGGCACAAAAACCTGCGATAGCTGCACCGACTGTGAAACTGAGTAGATTATTTCTGTTCATGTTGTCCTCTTTTATTTCTGGATTTTTTTTAAAAAACTGAGAAAATGCCTCAAACGCGAGAGAGGCATTGGTTAATTTAGCGATACCACTAGAAGCCCTGGATGTTAAGAATTGGCTTTCATCTCCTAACATCTGCAGCAAATCACTGCTCTCTTGAGTAATTACTGAAAGATTGTTCGAAAGAGCACAAAGCCCATCTTGACCAAGGGAAATAAAGTCATTTGCTTTACGAATGGTTTTGGTATATTGGACAGTAGAGAAAATAAGCATCGCAGTGATGACAACCATACATATTGCAATAATCCCTAAAAATAGTAGAAGAAACTGTTGATCACTCATTTTATAACCCTTTCATCACTTCGATTTTTTGAGTATACTCCTCTTTAAGTATTCTATAGCTTAACATTTTTAGTACAATAAAAAATTAAATATGATAATATGCCAATTCAACGCAGTGATTCCAGAAAATAGAAGATTTTTTATATGCTATAATTGCAACTCTCCAATCTTAATAATAAAAACAATCAGAAGGAATACAGTGAAAGTTAAACAGTATTCAATTAAAGTTTTTGAGATAAGTATAGATTCTCAGAGCTCTTTCTTAGCCTTTATGGATAAGAATATTATTATGTTAAAACATTATCTGCTTTACCTAAAAGGGGAGATAACTCCCGCTATAGAAGAGTATTTAAATGCTCATGAAATAACATATACTACCCATCTAACTCTTCGTGGTAAAACACATCAAGAGCTTGTTTTAAAACAGAGTGATTTAAAGATTATAGATGACATTGTGAGAAGTGGACAGGATATAAAAGTGCAAAGCGATTTGCTCGTTTTGAACAGAGTAAATAGCGGCGCGAAACTTCAGGTGGAAGGAAATCTTATAATTACGGGAAATGTTGATGGAATGATATTTTGTAACGGTGATTTTATGCTTGTTAAGACATCCAAAAAAGCGATGATAGTTTTTAACGGTGTTGAGATTGATGGCAGTTTACTGCAAAATAAATTTAATAAAATAATATTTAATGGCGAAGAGATAATAGTAACGCCGATAGAAAAGGAACCTAAGTGGGCATAGTATACGCGATAGTAAGTGGCAAAGGCGGAGTTGGTAAAACAACAACAACGGCAAATATAGGAATAGGCATAGCAAAAGAGGGCAAAAAAGTTGTACTTGTTGATTTTGATTTGGGTCAGAGAAACCTTGATTTGATTTTGGGACTTGAAAACCGTGTAATTTTTGACATGGTCCATGTCATGGACGAAGAGGCTGGACTTAAACAAGCGCTTATAAAAAGCAAGTACAGTGACAAACTTTTTCTTTTAGCTGCTTCTCAAACAAAAGACAAATCGGCACTGGTACAAGAAAAGGTTAAAAAACTGATTGAGACTCTCAAAGAGGAGTTTGATTATGTTATTTTAGATGCTCCTGCTGGAATCGAGAGCGGTTTTGAGCATACTATCATGTTCGCTGATGCAGTTATTGTTGTTGTAAACCCTGAAGTTTCATCTATCCGTGATGCCGATAAAGCAATCGGGATTGTTGATGCGAAATGTGAAAGAGCCAAAGAGAACAAAACAGTTCAGAAATTTCTGATTATAAACCGTATCAATCCAGCTATGGTTACAAGAGGGGAGATGCTTGAAAGCGGTGATATTCTAGATATTTTAGATATTGATTTGCTGGGCAAAATTCCTGAAGATAGATTGATAGTTGAATCATCAAATACCGGTAAACCTGTAATCTTAAATGATAAATCGACAGCAGGCGCTGCTTACGAGCGTATAAGTAAACGCCTTTGCGGAGAAAATATAGCATTTGAAGATGTAGAAACATTCTCTTCCCCCTCTTTAATGCTTAAAATAA
>MNYP01000101.1 GCA_001873135.1 Helicobacteraceae bacterium CG2_30_36_10 | reverse complement strand
AGGGGTAACGCAGAGTGTGGATTTCTTTGTAAAGCCCTACGGGAGGGTTTAAAAAAGCGATATGCCATAAAACTTTTTATCGCCTTAGCTTTGGCTAAGACTCAAAAAAGATTTTACACCATCTCATCTTTTTTAACTCCCTCTGAAGCAAGCTAGGGTTTTTAGAGATGCCCTTTATTTATATTTCTTGCAGTTTTTGCTCAAGTTCATCATTGCATATCTCTTTTGCCGTATACCACTCTGCAATCTCTTGGTCATTATATTGGTATTCTCTCTGGGAGAGGGGAATGACACTGTTTCTTAGTTTTGAGCGGATAATTCCCATGATTATAAAACTTAGAACGAGTGTTAAAAGTGCTATGAAATAATCATACAAATACCAAGCGAGCAGAGCAGTTGTAAATGTAGTAAACTGTAAAAACAGTCTCAATAAATAAGCAATGATTTTACATTTTTTAGAGTGCAACTTCGGTGTTGGCTCTATTAAATCTATTATATTGTTTGGCATGTGGAAATTGTAGCAAAATTTACTTGGAAATTGTATTAACTCAATATACATTAGTCTAAGGGACTAAACTATCTTGATATAATTTGCATCTATTAACCTTTTATTGCTATAATTACAAAAATTATTTTAAGGATATTAAAAATGGCAAAACATCAGTTTCAGACAGAAGCAAATCAAATATTAAACCTAATGATTCACTCACTATACTCAAATAAAGAGATATTTATTCGTGAGCTTGTATCGAACGCTTCAGATGCACTTGATAAACTAAATATGTTAGTTTTGACGGACGACAAATATAAAGATGTTACTTTCGCACCTCGTATCGACATCGTTGCTAATAAAAAGGCAAAAACTTTAACCATTAAAGACTCCGGCATAGGTATGAACGAAGAGGATTTAATGAGTCACCTTGGTACTATTGCAAAGTCAGGTACGAAAGCATTTTTGGAGAACCTAACTGGTGATCAAAAGAAAGATTCTAATCTTATCGGTCAGTTTGGCGTTGGTTTTTATGCTTGTTTTATGGTGGCCGACAAAGTAGAAGTAACAACTAAAAAAGCCGGTGAAGACCAAGCCTTTTTATGGACCAGTGCAGGCGATGGCGATTTTACTATTGACAATGCTGAGCAAGAGGGTCATGGAACTACGATTGTTATGCATCTTAAAGAAGATGAAGATGAGTTTTTAGAAAATCACCGTATTGAAACAATTATTAAAAAATATTCAAACCATATTCCGTTCCCAATATTTATGGACAAAGACAAATTTGTACCCGCTGTTAAAGACGATGAGGGTAAAGAGATTGAACCTTCAAGAACAGATATAGAAAATACTCAAATTAACCGTGCAAATGCACTTTGGACAATCTCAAAATCAGAAATTACAGAAGCAGAGTACAAAGATTTCTATAGTTCAATCGCACACTCTTCAGAAGAGCCTTTAGCTTGGATGCACAACAAAGCTGAGGGCGCAATAGAGTACACGACACTTTTTTATATTCCATCACGTGCTCCAATAGATTTGTTTAGAGTTGACTACCAAACAGGTATCAAACTTTATATAAACCGTGTTTTCATTACTGATGATGAAAAAGAACTTATGCCGACCTATTTAAGATTTTTACGCGGTGTTATTGACTCTAAAGATTTACCATTAAATGTATCTCGTGAGATTTTACAATCAAATGCCATTATGAATAAAATAAGAAAGTCATCTGTTAAAAAAGTTCTCTCAGAACTTAAGAAAATTGCTAAAAATGATACCCAAAAATACGATGCATTTTATAAAGAGTTTGGTAATGTTCTAAAAGAAGGTCTTTACAACGACTATGATAACCGTGAAAAGATTTTAGAGCTTATGAAGTTTAACACTCTTAACTCTGATGGCACGGTAATGATTGAAGATTTTGTTAAAAATGTAGATGCAGAGATAAAAGAGATTTATTATATTACTGGTAAAACTTCTTTAAAAATGTTAAAAAGCTCTCCTGCTTTAGAGAGATTTAAAGCTAAAGGTATTGATGTTTTAGTCCTTAACGAAGAGGTAGATACTATTATTTTCCCAATGGTTACAGAGTATAAAGAGTATAAGCTTGTTCCTGTTTCAGATGCTAAATTTGAAGAGAGCGAAGAGGAGAAAAAAGCCGAAGAGGAAGTTGCAAAAACTTATGAGGGTTTAGCAAAAGAATTCAAAGATGCACTAGGAGAGAGCGTAAAATCTGTAGAGACTACTTTTGACTTAACAGACTCTCCTGTTGCTATTAAAATCGATAAAGAAGACCCATCTTATATGATGGCACAAATGATGAAGCAAATGGGGCAAGGTGGCAATACACCCGATCCTGCTCCAATATTGATGATAAATCCTAAGCATGAACTTATACTAAAGTTAAAAGATTCTGCTGATCAAAACCTTATCAATGATGCAGCACATGTTTTACTAGACCAAGCAAAATTATTTGATGGTCAAGAGTTGGCTGATACACAAGATTTTATTGCACGATTAAATAGAATAATTTCTAAAGCATTATAATTTTCTATATGAGTGCAATCGTAGCACTCATATAATTCCCTCCTCTCTACATAACTCTTTTATATTATCTATTATAAAGATATGCTACTTTTATACATGTTTAAAATATTTAAAAAATTAGGCTTTGAAAGAAAAGTCTCAAATGTACAAGCTATTAAAGAGTCCTTAGATAAGGCAAAAGAGACATGCAAAAGATTAGCTGATACAGAGTTAAAATACCTAAATATTAAGAAGTATAAATATACGGCTGATGAAGCAATGAGAGAGCTTGGAGTAACTAGTGAACTTATACACCAGTTGGCTGAAGATTACGTAATTCAAATACTAAAAACAGAAGCACAGTTTTTAGCATATATAAAAGAGTTAAAGAGTGACAAAAAAGAGAACAAAGAGCTAAATTATACAAAGTTAAGAGAATTAGTCCATAAAAATTTAGGTGTCGCAAGAAACTTACGTATTAAAGATGCCGAAAAAATTTTACAAGAGATGATGGTAAAAGAAGATTTGGACTATTTAACCATTTGTTTTGAAGCTCTGCGAGCACATGCTATAATCTTAAAACCTACATGTGCATACAACACAATCAAACTTATTGAGCTTAAAAGCTCTCTGTAAAATTATTGTTTCGCAGAGTGTGCAACTTTTTCCAAAATTGTTTGTGGCAATATAATC
>MNYP01000026.1 GCA_001873135.1 Helicobacteraceae bacterium CG2_30_36_10 | reverse complement strand
TGTAAACTCTGCTAATTTTTCTTGTATCTCTTTACTAAGTCCGCTCACTATTTTAAAATCAAAATCTCTAGGAATAGCAATTTTAAGATACTTTTTCATTCTCTGGATCTCTTCACTCTGCTTTTCAATATAGCGTGCGTATTTGCCCTCTACTAAAATTTCCTCTTTTATATACTCATCATAAATGTCTAATTCCGGCAAAAGTTTAATCATTTTAGAAATATCAAAACTCTTTCTAGCGATGAGCTGCTGCGCCGTGGAGATATCTTTTATAGCCCCCTCATCTATGCTCTCAAGAAAAGTGATAAACTCTTTGTTTGGAGTATATGTTGTCTCTTCTAAAAGTTGTGCTCCGGCTTTAATTTGTTTATCTTTGAGTTTAATTTTTTCATAAGTTGCATCATCAATAAGACCTAAAGCATGCCCGTAATGACCTAACCTTGTATCGGCAGACTCTTCACGAAGCAAAAGTCTGTACTCTGCACGGGAGGTGAACATTCTGTAAGGCTCATTCGTACCTTTTGTAACTAAATCGTCTATGAGAACACCTATGTAAGCCTCATCTCGTCTGAGAACTAAAGGTTCTTTGCCTTGAAGCGAGAGCGAAGCATTTATGCCTGCCATAATTCCCTGTGCGGCAGCCTCTTCATATCCCGTTGTTCCGTTAATCTGACCTGCCAAATAGAGACCTTTTATTTTTTTAGTCTCTAGTGAGTGTTTAAGCTCTCTTGGGTCTACAAAATCGTATTCAATGGCGTAACCGTAACGCACAATCTTTGCATTTTGCATACCAACCACGGAGTGAATCATCTCTCTTTGTACCTCTGGAGGCAGTGAGGTACTCATGCCGTTTATGTAGCACTCGGTGTTATCCATTGTTTGGGGTTCAATAAAGAGATGGTGTCTATCTTTGTCGGCAAATTTACTCACCTTGTCTTCAATACTCGGGCAATATCTAGGGCTTTTACCGGCTATTTGACCCGTAAAAAGCGGTGCTCTGTAAAAATTTGAAGCGATTATGTGATGGGTATTTTCATTTGTGTAAGCAATATAACAAGGGAGCTGTTTTTTAGTCGCACGAAATTCTTTACGATTTGTACGAAAACTAAAAGGGCTTGGCAACTCATCACCGCCTTGGACTTCCATCACCGAAAAGTCTATAGAGGAGCTGTCAATTCTTGCGCAGGTTCCTGTCTTTAGCCGTCCCATCGTTAAGCCGCAGTCATCTCTCAAAGAATCACTTAAGTTTACACTCGTCTGCTCACCGAAACGACCGCCGATTTGCTGAACTTCGCCTATGTGAATAATGCCCTTTAAAAACGTTCCGCTTGTGATGATAACTTTTTTAGCACTGTACTCGTTAAGAAGGTCTGTTTTAACGCCCTTTACGGTTTCATTCTCTATAATCAAACTCTCAACCATCTCTTGGGCTAAATCTAAATTTTTGGTACCGAGTATTGTATTTCTCGCTATTACGCGATATTTATCCATATCAATTTGAGCCCGACTACCGCGGACAGCTGGACCTTTTGTTTGGTTAAGTATACGAAACTGTATACCTGCCGCATCCGTTATAAGTCCCATCTCTCCGCCAAGAGCGTCAAGCTCTCGAACTAAATGCCCTTTAGCTAAACCACCCACGGCCGGATTACAACTTGTGGCACCCACATTTTCGGCGAGCATTGATATCATTAAAGTTTTATTCCCCATTCGTGCCGATGCGAGGGCTGCTTCTACGCCTGCATGACCGCCACCTACAACAATTACATCATAATTCATAAATTATTTCCTAAACTTAGTTATTTCTTCTAACTCTGAAAAATAAGAGAGTTCTCGATTTTCTTTAGGCGAATTTTATCATTTTTGAGTATCATTTGCATAATATATATTAAATTAATTAAGGTTTTTAATATGAGTAAAGGCTTATTTAAAGATTATGTGCCGGAAATCGTAGAATTCGATGAAAAGATTGACGGTAGTTATGAACATGATACAAGGGAAAATCGCCTCAACACGAAGGCCGATTTAATCGAAAAAATAAGAAAGGCCAAAGCTGCAGCTAAAGGCAATAAAACTACTTTTAGACAAACTATACGAACAGAAAATGATAAGAGCTAAAGCTCAATACAGTGATGCACTAAATGCAGAATCGGAGACCAAATAATGATACAAAAAGCACATGCCGCATACAATGCAAAAGATTTTAAAACAGCTTATGAGCTCTACTCTCAACTCGCCCAAGAGGGCAACGCCGACGCTCAAACATCTTTAGCGTACATGCATCAAAAAGAGCAAGGGTGCAAGAAAGATGATGCTAAAGTTCTAGAGCTTTATACAAAAGCGGCAGAGGCAAAACAGCCTTATGCCCTTTTCAATCTTGGAATTTTGTATGAAAACGGTATAGGCGTGCAACACGACCAATTCAGAGCGCATGAACTCCATATGCAAGCAGCAACTAGAGAAGTTCTGCCCGCTATGTATGAAGTTGCTCTGATGTTAGAGCGTGGTTTAGGCTGTTTGCAAAACTTCTCCGAGGCTGCTTTTTGGTATGAAGAGGGAGCAAAACGAGGACATTTAGAGTCTTTTAATAACCTTGGCGCACTTTATAAAGAGGGGCATGGGGTTTCTCTGGATGAGAAGAGATGTTTTATCTGTTTTAAAAAAGCGGCTGATGGCGGACTGGCTGAGGGCTTATACAACTTAGGTCTTCTCTATGATCAAGGCATCGGCTGTGAAATGAGTAATGACATGGCGCTCGATTACTGCAGAAAAGCGGCTTATGCCGGTCATGAAAAAGCGAAAAAAATTATCAAAGATTTGCAAGAAGAGGGTAAAATAGTATTTTAGAATCTTTTTATATCCGCTATATCAACACCTATTTACTTAAAGGAAACACTTGTTCACAGGACTTATAAGAGAAATCGCACATGTCAAAAGTCTCTCAGGGAGTACTCTAACTCTTCAGGCGAAACATAAAGCAAAAATCGGTGATTCTATTGCGATAAACGGGGCATGTTTAACGGTTGTCAAAGTTTCAGGTAATGGTTTTAGTGTGGAACTCTCACCCGAGAGCCAAAAACTTTTAGCCATAGAGAACTACAAGAGTGACGTACACATTGAACCTGCTATGATGATGGGTGACAGATTTGAGGGGCATGTGGTTCAAG
>MNYP01000022.1 GCA_001873135.1 Helicobacteraceae bacterium CG2_30_36_10 | reverse complement strand
TTATAAGCCGGGAAATGTTCAGCTAACTCCTAAAATCTTGGATAATTCTCAAAAATATATAGAAGAGAAATTTGGTACACTTGCAAAGCCTGTAAACTTTGTATTTCACGGCGGTTCAGGCTCAGCTCCAAGTGAGATTGCTGAAGCTATCGGTTATGGTGTTATAAAAATGAATGTAGATACTGATACTCAGTGGGCTACTTGGATTGGTGTGAGAGATTATTATGAGAAGAACAAAGCGTATCTTCAAGGACAAATCGGCAACCCAGAGGGTGACGATAAACCAAATAAAAAATACTATGATCCAAGAAAATGGCTAAGAGCCGGTCAAGAAACTCTGATTGCCCGTGTTGAAGAAGCCTATAAAAATTTAAATGCACTCAACAGAAACTAGAACTCTAGAAACTAGAACTTCACTGGAGATTTCTTTAGTGAAGAGATAGATATATATCTTTTATACTCTTGGCATGTGGATTTTGCGCATAGTACTTATTTAGAAGTTGGTTCAGGCGGTTGTGATTAAATCTCCAATAGTGCTTTGCATCAAAACTTTCATCATCGGTCACTTTTTTAAATAATTCGTTTGTGCTCAGGTTCCCCTCACATCTTTTTATAACATTCAAGATTAGCCTCATCAACTCCTCTTGCGACTCTTTTGTTGTGTCATCATCTGCTAATTGTCTGTTTGGCAAAAAAGCGTATATCTTCCAAATGCTTATAACTAACAAAATAATAAAAAAAATCATCATTAATGTTGAAGTCTCTAATTTCAAGAGTTTATCCTTTTTGTAAAATTATATTCAGCCAAAATTCTCCGGCTCTCTCTTTTCTTACATCTTCAGTTTGAAAGAGTTGTACTATTTTTAAATTTTTTATCTCTTGTAAAAGAGTAGCAAAACTCTCTTCATTAAACATACTAAAGTGCCTATTCTCTTTAGTATACTCTCTGTCTCCATATTTAAAAGAGAGGTAAAAATAGGCACTCTCCTTTAAAAAAGTGCTTAAGTGGCGTATGGCATGTGCAAGCTCACTCTTTTTTAAATGAAGAAGTGAAGCAGCCGCCCAGATGGCATCGTATTTTTTTTCGGTTTTAAAGCTTGTAAAATCACAACAGAGTACATCTTTTTTTAAAAAATTAGTTGCAAGCAGACACATCTCTTTTGAAGCATCAAAGCTCTCAACTTCAAATCCACATGCCAAGAAGTGAGCGGAGTCACGCCCACTTCCGCATCCAGCGTCAAGTATCTTGGCATGTGGAAGTAGAAGTGGAAGAAACCTCTCATAAACACTACTCATATCTTTGTCAAAAGTATTTAAAAAAAACTCGTTGGCATTTTCTTTGTAATAAACTAGGGTATTATTTTTCATTTAATGTGGATTATATCACAAGAATTTTGTTAAAATTACGCAACAGGAAAATATATGAATGATAAAGTATTTACAAAACCGATAAAAAAGCAGTTTGAGTTCGATGAAGAGGTGGCGGCTGTTTTTGATGATATGTTGCAAAGAAGCGTGCCGTTTTACAGCGAGTCTCAAAAAATAACAGAATTTTTTGCACTCAAGCAACTTGAAGAGGGCGGGATAATGTACGACCTTGGCTGCTCAACTGCAACGTTGCTTCTCAATATTAGAAGAAAATTAAACTCTGATGCAAGGCTTATCGGACTTGATAACTCAGAAGCAATGCTCAAACAAGCCAGAAAAAAATGTGAGGCTTACGGGGCAGATGTTGAGGTCAAGTATGCAGATATACTTGATTATGATTATGAAGAGGCAGATGTATTTGTAAGTAATTATACTCTGCAGTTCATTCGTCCGCTCGTCCGTGAGGAGCTTGTGAAAAAAATAGCCTCTTCACTTAAAAAAAAAGGTATCTTTATATTTAGTGAAAAAATTATAAGCCATCATCCCAAACTCAATAAAGAGTTAATAGAGTGTTATTATGATTTTAAAAAAGAGCAGGGTTACTCTCAATATGAAATAATGCAAAAAAGAGAAGCTCTGGAAAATGTTTTAGTTCCATACAGTGAAGAAGAAAATATTAAAATGGCTCTAAACTGTGGCTTTACTCATTGTGAAGTTGTCTTTCGCTGGTCAAATTTTTGTACATTTATAGCAGTAAAGTAATATCTGCTACCAGACATTGCCTTTAGGCTTCTCTTTCTTCTTCCCGGTCCAAGCGTCAACTACTTTGTCCGTAGCCTTACCCATCTCCTTGTAAGTTACAATATCATCGTCACCACAATTTTTGTGGTAGTAGCCTTGCAAGTCGTAATACTCTTCGCATTCGCTATAGTATTTTGCAGAGATTCCATGCCTGTTTACACATGCGCTAAAAGAGAGCGCTATTAAAATAAGTAGAGTAATTTTTATCATTTTTTTATAAAGCACTTACTATGCCTAAACTTTAAAACTCTCTTTGGTTTTACAAAACTCTGTTAAAAAACACTCCGCACATTTAGGGTTTTTAGCAGTACATATGTAGCGGCCAAAAAGAACCATACCCTGATGAAGTGCATGAAGATTGTTTTTAAACTTTTTAACCAGTGTCGCTTCTGTTTTTATGGCAGTTTTATCGTCACTCAGACCAAGTCTGTGCGAAACTCTAAATACATGTGTATCAACTGCCATAAGGTTCGCACCCGTATACTCTATCATAACAACATTTGCCGTTTTTTGACCGACCCCGCCGAGGGTAATGAGCTCTTTTTCATTCATGGGGATTTCGCCGTCATAGATTTCTACGACTCTTTTAGCCATTGCAATAATATTTTTTGCCTTGTTGTTAAAGAAGGAACAGCTGTTAATAAGTGCTTTAACATCGTTTATATTTGCTTCTGCGAGGGCATGTGGATTTGGATATGTAAGAAACAGAGCAGGCGTTATAAGGTTTACTCTTTTGTCGGTGCATTGTGCCGATAAAGCAACAGCTACAACTAGCTCATAAGCATTTTTATACTCCAGCTCCGTCACTGCATCGCTGTAGTTATCAATGAAGAGCTGATGTATCTGCCCAATCTCTTTTTTTGTTGCTTTTTTCATAAAGAGCATTTTACCTTCTTCTGTGATATAATCAAAATTAACAACAATTTTCCAGGAAGTTTGATGGGTATATTGCAAAACCATTAACTCGAGAGAAATTAGAAATCATTTTATAAAAATACCTAAAAGTTATGCCAATATAGAGTGTTTTTGGCTCTTGTTTATTAACCATTAGCATACAAGTAATAAAATCTTTTTTATACAATAAAAAAACAAGGAACCGTTACATGAAAGTAGGAATAAAGATAGTTGCAATACTTATATTAGCTTATTCATTGGTAGGTGCGCAAACATTAGTGAGCGTTAATGGAACAGAAATATCTCAGGCAGATGTTGATGATGCTTTAATGCAGGCAACACAGGGTAGATTTAATCAAGTTCCTGGAGATAAGCAAGCAGAGTTTCGAAAGCAGGTCTTAGAGCAGCTCATAGCAAAAGAACTGGTGTTTGATGATGCTAAAAAAACAGGTATTTTAAAGTCTAAAGAGTTTAAAGATGAATATGAAAAAGTTCAGCAAAGAGTCCAAAAAGAGTTAGCAATTCAAGTTTGGCAAAAACGAGAGCTAGACAAGGTAAAAGTTTCAGACAAAGAACTCAAAAATTATTATGACAAAAACAAAGAAGAGTTTAATGAAAAAGAGAGTGTTCATGCCCGTCATATTTTAGTCGCAGAAGAAGAAGAGGCGAAAAATATTATTAAAGAGTTAAAGCTTCTTAAAGGGAGTGAACTTCAAGCTAAGTTTATTGAATTGGCAAAAGCAAAATCAACAGGACCTAGTGGACCAAAAGGCGGAGATTTAGGTTTCTTTGCTCAAGGACAAATGGTACCGGCTTTTAATGACAAGGTTTTTAGTATGAAAGTTGGAACAATTACTCCTGAAGCCGTTAAAACACAGTTCGGTTATCATGTCATTTATCTCGAAGAGAAAAAAGATAAAACTACAAGGGGATTTACTGAAGTTAAATCTTTTATTGAACAAAGATTAAAAATGGAAAAATTTAAATCTGTTATGAAAGAAAAAATGGAACAGTTACAAAAAACAGCAACTATTAAATAAGTTTAATTGATGACGAACTCTCCTGTCTGTGAAATAGAGCTAGACGGGAGAGTTTTATTTGTTAAAAGAGATGATTTAATTGACCCTTTTTTAGCAGGAAACAAATACCGTAAACTCTATGCACTTCTCCAAACTCCCGCAAATAAATTTAACAAAATTATTTCTTATGGTGGAACGCAATCAAATGCCATGCTTGCAATTGCATCTTTGTGTCAAAGAAAAAACTGGGAATTTATTTACTATACAAAACCTCTTAGCCTAACCCAAAAATCAGAGAGAAGAGGCAATTTTTTTCATGCATTATCTTTAGGAATGCGGCATGTGCAACTACAAGAGATGCACTACAGAGAGTTTATTGCTTCACTTCGATTAAACCTAGATGAGCAAACTTTTGTAATAGACCAAGGCGGAGCAGATACAAGTGCAAGAGAAGGTTTAGAAGTATTAGCGCAGGAGATAAGAGAAACAAATTTAGATGTAAAAGCCCTTGCTACACCATCAGGAACAGGAACAACTGCACTTTACTTAGCCATCTCACTGCCAGAGTACACAGTTTATACTACGCCTTGTGTAGGAGATGTTCTATATTTAAAAGAACAAATGAGTGCTTTGGCTGAGATTCCAAATAACTTAGTGATTTTAGAACCTGAGAAAAAGTACCATTTTGCAAAACCATATTCAGTGTTTTTTGAAATATACAAAAAGACTTTATCCTGTGGAATTGAGTTCGATTTGCTTTACGCTCCGGGCATGTGGAAATGTCTACTTGAACAAACAGATGAAAAAGTTTTATATATTCATAGCGGCGGAGTGAGCGGAAATGAGAGTATGTTGCAAAGATATAAGAAAAAAGGTTTTCTGGCACTAAATGCCGATACCACCGTTGCTCGTGTGTCCTATGACATTTCTAAGCATAGGATAAAAGCATAAGTGTGGCGCAGCCTTTAATCTATAAAAGTAACCGAGTCTTCTAATGAAACTCTCTCGGGTTGATAGGTGTTTATTTTTGCATTATTATCTGCATACCCTAAAACAACACTATATAAAAGTGCTAAATTATCAGGTATATTTAAAACCTCTGCAACAACTTTGCCAAATTCTGTAGTTGAAGCTTGCGGACAGGAGTCAATTGCAAACTCTTGCGCAGCTAACATTATAGTCTGCATATACGCACCACAATCTATAAGAGCGCCTTGAGCACCCTCAATATTGGCTTTGTCTGTAAATACGAAAAAGACTGTTTGCGCTCCGAACCATCTAAAGTTGTCATGCCACATTTTTACTCTTGTGTCGTTGTCTTTTCTGTCTACTTCCATTAGAGTGTAAAGTCCGGCACCAGTTGTAATTCTTCTTTTTTTATAAGGATTTACCCAATTTACAGGGTAATATTGTATAAATTGGTCATTCTCAACACCCTCATTCATTTTAGCAATAATCGCATCACCAATATTTGTCAGTACTTCCTTGTTACTAATTGCATATACATTCCAAGGCTGCATATTGGCACCGCTGGGTGTCATACTAGCAGCATTTAAAATTTTTTCTTGAATCTCTTTGGGTATAGGCTTTGGAAGGTAAGCCCTCTTTGAAGAGCGAGAAGTAATTGCATCTAAAATTGTCGGCATGTAAAAATCCTAATAAATATATGTGAAAGTATATAATAATTTAGTTAAAACCACATGTATCAACTATAGACTAAGTCAATTTGACAATAAGTGACTCAAAGTGATATAATAACCTAATATAACTAAAAGGATTAATAAAATGAATAATGTATTTGAAAAGTTGACACACAATATGACGCAGGCTATTGAGTCGGCACTCTCTTTAGCTCTGCATAACAAAAATCAGGAGGTGACTCCAGTTCATTTTTTATGGGCATTGCTGGCAAATTCTGATTCTGTTTTAAATCAGATGTTTAATAAGATGAATGTTGACAAAACAGCGATTGAGTTGGATGTTAAAAGTTTGGCAAATAAGCTTCCCGTCTCTTCAACTGTTTCCAAAGAGAGCATAAAACTCTCGCGTGAGTTTGTTTCTACCTTGCAAAATGGCGTTGGACTTATGACAAAAAATGGAGATGCTTATTTAGCCGTAGATACTTATATTTTAGCAAATCTGAAAAATCCACCATACTCCACCGTTATCTCAAAATATACGAGCTTGATGGAGCTCGAAAAAAATTTAGAGGCTTCTCGCGGTGGAGCAAAGATTGATTCACAAAGTTCTGATGAAACCTTGGAGTCTTTAGAAAAATACGGCATCGACCTAACAAAAGAAGCAGCAGAGGGTAAGCTCTCTCCTGTGATAGGTCGTGATGAAGAGATAACTCGTATGATGCAAATCTTAATTCGTAAAACTAAAAATAACCCTATGCTCTTAGGAGAACCCGGTGTCGGCAAGACAGCTTTAGTAGAAGGACTTGCTCAAAGAATTCAAAGCGGCAAAGTGCCGACTTCACTTCAAAACAAAAAGCTTATAGCCCTTGACATGAGCGCACTTATTGCCGGAGCAAAATATCGCGGTGAATTTGAAGATAGACTAAAAGCTGTAATAGATGAGGTAAAAAAGAGCGGAAATATTATTTTGTTTATTGATGAAATTCACACTATCATCGGAGCCGGAGCCAGTGAGGGCAGTATGGATGCGGCAAACATTTTAAAGCCGGCTTTAGCCCGCGGAGAGCTTCATACTATCGGGGCTACAACCCTCAAAGAGTACAGAAAATATTTTGAAAAGGACATGGCACTTCAAAGAAGATTTTTGCCGATTAATTTGGACGAGCCAACCGTAAACCAAACCTTACAGATTTTAAGAGGTATAAAAGAGAGACTTGAAGCGCACCATAATGTAACTATTACAGACAGCTCTTTAGTGGCTGCAGCAAAACTCTCGGACAGATATATAGCCGATAGATTTTTACCCGATAAAGCGATTGACCTTATAGATGAGGCTGCGGCTGAACTTAAGATGCAGATAGAGTCGGAGCCCAATATTTTAAGTGCTGCAAAAAGAAAAAGCTCAGAACTCAAAGTTGAGAGAGAAGCTCTCAAAATGGAAGAGTCAGTTCAAAATACAAAAAGACTTAATGAAATTGTAAAAGAGCTTGCCGATGTTGAAGAAGAGGTAAGAAGACTTGAATCTCAATTTGCAATGGAAAAAGAAGTTTTTGATAAGAGCGCTACTCTGAAAACTGAAATTGATTCCAAAAGAAGAGAAGCTGAACTTGCAAAAAACAGGTCAGAATTTAACAGAGCGGCGGAGATAGAGTATGGTGAAATTCCAGCTCTAATCCAAGAAGAAAAAAATCTTAATGTGCAGTGGACTAAAATGCAAGAGGCGGGAACACTGCTTAAAAACAGTGTTGATGAAGATGCGATTGCCAGTATTGTCTCAAGATGGACAGGAATTCCGGTAAAGAAAATGCTTCAAGGTGAGAAAGATAAAGTATTAAATGTTGAAGAAGAACTCAATCGTGAGGTTATTGGACAAAGCAAGGCTACACATGCTGTTGCGCGTGCTATTAAAAGAAACAAGGCGGGCTTAAGTGACAGTAACTCACCGATTGGCAGCTTTTTATTTTTAGGACCAACGGGGGTAGGTAAAACTCAAACTGCTAAAACTTTGGCAAAATTTTTATTTGACAGCGAAGATTCTATGATTAGAATAGATATGAGTGAATATATGGAAAAACACTCAGTATCTCGTTTAGTCGGTGCTGCTCCTGGATATGTAGGTTATGAAGAGGGCGGACAGCTTACAGAAGCGGTAAGAAGAAAACCATACAGTGTCGTTTTATTTGATGAGATTGAAAAAGCGCATCCGGATGTTTTTAATATGCTTCTTCAAGTGTTGGATGATGGACGTTTGACTGACAACAAAGGTGTGACAGTTAATTTTACCAATACCATTATAATTTTAACTTCAAATATTGCGAGTGACAAGATTATAAACAACCCGCAATCAGATGCATTAAATGAGATGGTTATGGGTGAGCTACGACAAGCATTTAAGCCCGAGTTTTTGAATCGTTTAGACGATATAGTGATTTTTAATGCACTCGGCCAAGAGCAGGTTGTAGGTATTGTAGATATATTCTTCTCTGACATTGCTAAAAAAGTTGAACAAAGAGATATTGAACTTACTTTAAGCCCTGAAGCCAAAGCATATATAGCCGAGGCAGGCTTTGACCCGGTTTATGGTGCTAGACCACTTAAACGTGCTTTGTATGAGATAGTTGAAGACCGCTTGGCTGACTTGATTCTTGAAGGTAAAGTTACGGAGGGCTCGAAAGTTAAATTTGAGTTTGAAGATCAGAAGATTAAAGTAGTTGTGTCGTAAGTAAATATAATCTTAACCGCACTTTAAGTAATTTTTTTGTAAGATTGCGCTCTTAAAATTATAAAAGGATATGTCAATGAAAAGAACATACCAACCCCATAGTACACCGAGAAAAAGAACTCACGGTTTCAGACTTCGTATGTCTACTGCAAATGGTCGTAGAATCATAAACAGACGCCGCGCTAAAGGTCGTAAAAGATTGTCAGTTTAGGCGGATTTAATACACTGAAACAGCATCGTGAGTTTCAGTATATTTATAACAAAGGAAAAAACCAGCATTCAGACAGTGTTGTACTTTTTTTTCTACCTCAAGATGGAATTCACAAAGTGGGATTTACAGCTACTAAAAAAATTGGTAATGCCGTAGTCAGAAATAGAGCTAAAAGAAGACTCAGAGCTCTGTTTTGTGAATATTCCAACACCCTCAAAGACGGTACTTATATATTTGTTGCAAAACAATCACTCTTTAATGCATCGCATACTAAATTGAACGACGACTTTGCAAAAGTCTTGACTCGCTCTAAATCATACAAAGTAAATTCTTAATGATAAAAAAGTTTTTACTTAAAATATTGTGGCTCTATCAAAAGTTTTTTACACTCATTGGCTATGGAAGTTGCAGATATTACCCATCTTGTAGTGAATTCGCACGACTTAACTTTGAAAACAATTCCATTTCAAGTGCTTTTTACCACTCTTTAACTAGAATACTACGTTGTAATCAATTATTTGATGGGGGCATTGAGTATCCACTACTTGATAAACTCTCTTGCAAGCCCACTAAAATGGGAGTTGGTTCTATAAAATATTGGTTGGTTCCAAATAAAAAAAACCGTTTTTATATCATAAAAAATTTTTCATATAAAGGGTAACCGTGTTAGATAAAATGACATCTAATCAAAGACTAATGTTAGCAGTAGCGTTGTCTATAGTATTTTTCGTAGCTTATACAGCAATTTTCCCATCAGTAGAACCAAAAATAGCAGATGCTCAAAAGAGCCAAATTATTGAACTAAAACAAGATGAGCAGAATAAAAAAGTTGCTTTAACAACAGTTGAAGAAGCATCTGGTCATTCTATTTCAGTGGAAGATAAAATGGCAGCGAGTGCTTTAAGTACCATAGTAACTGTTAAAAATAAAGATTTTATTTTAAAAATTGACACTCTTGGTCGTATTTCATCAAAAGAGTTGCTTCAATCGAAATACAACGATAAAGAAGATAAACATTCACAGCTTATTTCACCATCTGGAACAAAGCCTCTTTTTGTAAGATTTTTAGATGATGAAATTAACAAAGAAGCTACAAAAATTGCTTATAGCGCTAGTGCAAAAGAGCTTCATCTAGATGAAACTCCTCAAAAAGTTGTTTTAACTCAAGAGTTATCAGGTTTAATCGTTACTAAAGAACTTACTTTTTATGCAGATGGTCACTACGATGCTGTTGTTTCCTTATCCCAAGATAAAAGATATTTTATTTATTTAGGGCAAAGACCAGAAATTATTGAACAGATGATGACAGTATCAGGGGCGATGGTTTATACTGACGATGAGTTGACTACTATTATAGAAGACGGCGATGCAGAGGGAAGAAAAACTTTTACCGGTGTTGAACTAATATCTGCCTTTGATCAATACTCAGCGACTATGATGTATGGTTTTGCTAAAGAGACTAACATAATTGTTGAAAGAGACAGGAATGATAATCCGGTAGTATATTTTGATGCTCAGCCGACTATGAGTTTTAGCGGCTATTTAGGTCAGAAAAATTATAAAACTTTAGAGGCTATAAATCCAGTTTTAACTAATGCCATAGAGTACGGCTGGTTTACTTTTGCTTCAAAACCGTTGTTTCAACTTTTATCATGGTTACATAGAATTTTTGGAAACTGGGGTTGGTCTATTATTGGGTTAACTCTTATTATAAGAGCTGTACTTTACCCTTTAACATACAAGGGTATGGTTTCGATGCAAAAAATAAAGGAAATCTCTCCTAAAATTAAAGAGATTCAAGCGAAGTACAAAGGCGAGCCACAGCGTATGAATGCAGCTGTTATGGATATGTACAAAAAACACGGTGCAAATCCACTGGGTGGCTGTCTGCCGATGCTTTTACAAATACCGGTATTTTTTGCAATCTACCGTGTACTTTTAAATGCAGTTGAGCTTCAAGGGGCTCCTTGGATGTTATGGATTACAGATTTATCTAGAATGGACAGTTACTATATTTTGCCAATCCTCATGGGTGCTTCAATGTATTATCAGCAAAAGCTTACTCCAAATAATTTTACCGACCCAATGCAAGAAAAAGTATTTAAATTTTTACCGATTATTTTTACATTTTTCTTTTTAACTTTCCCATCAGGTTTAGTTCTTTACTGGTTTGTTAACAATCTTTTTTCAATCGCTCAGCAATTTGTTGTAAATCAGCAATTTAAAAATGCTAAAGAGGCAAAAATTGCAGCACATAACCACCATGAGACTAAAGAAATTACGGAAAAGAAAAATGATTAAGATTGAGTCCTTAACACTCGAGAAAGCGTATCAAGATGCCGCTTCTTCTCTTGAGTGTTCAGTAACAGAATTAAGGGTAGAAGTAGTTCAATACCCAAGTAAAGGTTTTTTAGGATTTTTTAAAAAGAGTGCAATCATTGTTGCCACTTCTAAAATTAAAGAAGTAGATACAGAACCTAAACAAACCCCTCAACTCAAAGAAATACAGAGTGCAGAAAAAAGTGATTTACAAGAGAAGAAAATTAAAACAATAAAAGATGCTAAGCCAGAAATACAAACAGAAGAACTGCTTAAAACAAAAAAGAAGGCTACTCCAAAAGAAGAAAAAAAAGAGCACGAAGTAATCGGTTCACCTTTAATTTTAAAGAATACGTTTATGCCGGCATCTTTTGTTAGTATTCAAGAAGATGAAGATGATATGCATTACGAACCTGTTTATGCGGATGAATCTTATGATGATGATACGGATACTCTTGATTTAGCGCAAACAGCAATTATTATTAAAGATGAAATAAACAAACTTTTTGATTTAACATGTTTTAAAATTGATGAGATTGAGGTTAGTGTATATGATGCAAATACTTTGCTCATTGAGTTTAAAGGTAAAGATGTAGCCCTTTTAATCGGTAAAGAAGGGTACAGATACAAAGCACTCTCTTATATGATTTTTAACTGGATTAACACAAAATATCAAGTTCAACTTCGTTTAGAGATTGCAGAATTCTTAAAAAATCAAGAAGAGGCGGTTTCCAGATATTTAATAAATGTCTGTGAAAATGTAGATAGAGACGGCAGAGCTCAGACAAAAATTCTTGATGGAGTTTTAGTCCAAATTGCTTTAAGAGAACTTAGAGAAAGATATTCTGATAAGTATGTAGCAATCCGCTCAACTCGAGACGGACTAAAATACATCATTATAAATGATTATCGCTCTAAATAGAAATGACTGATACTATCTCCGCCATTGCTACGGCAAATGGCATCGGCTCAATCGCCATTATACGAATAAGTGGCGACAGAGCACTTCAAATCGCTAAGTCACTGACAAAAAAAGAAGATTTTTCCCCAAGATATGCAACGCTTACAAATATTTATAATCCGCAGAATGAACTCATAGATGAAGCCATTGTTATTTACTTTAAAGCGCCTTACTCTTTTACAGCAGAAAACGTTGTAGAAATTCAATGTCACGGCGGTTTTATAGTCGCACAGAGTATTTTAAAAGCTACTTTAGCTCATGGTGCAAGACTTGCAACTCCCGGTGAGTTTTCTAAACGGGCGTTCTTTAACGGAAGAATAGACCTGAGCGAAGCAGAAGCCATAGCCCAGCTCATTGAAGCAAAAAGTGAAGATGCTGCAAAAATATTAGCAGCGCAAATGAAAGGCTCGCTTAAAGAGTATATAGAACAAATACGCGATGACATTATTCATATACTTGCATACTCTGAAGTGAGCATAGACTATGCCGAAGAGGACTTGCCGGAAGATTTAGTAGCACAGATAAAAGAACAATTAGAGGAGTTAAAAAAATCTCTTGATAAAACTTTAATTGCAAGTAAAGCGAGAGAAGGTCTTGTGCAGGGCTTTAAAGTTGCCATTATAGGTAAACCAAATGTTGGAAAGAGTTCTCTTCTGAATGCTCTTTTAAACTACAACCGCGCCATTGTGAGCGACATTGCAGGCACAACAAGAGACACTATAGAAGAACAGGTTAAAATCGGAACGCATCTCATAAAAATTGTAGATACCGCCGGAATCAGAGAAGCGAGTGATGAGATTGAACGCATCGGAATAGAGCGTTCACTTGAAGCGATAGAGCAGAGCGATATAGTTGTTGCACTTTTTGACAGCTCAAGAGAAGCTGATGGTGAAGATGAACAGATTGTCTCTCTTGTAAATTCACATGCCAAAAACAAACGTGTAATCTATATTAAAAACAAGATAGATTTAGAGCAAAAGTTCCGGCATGTGGAAATGAAGTTTGATTTAGAATTAAACTCAAAAGATAGCGTGAATTCACTTATAAAAGTTTTGCAAAATTTTATGGACACAACGAACAGTTCTGATGAAATTATGCTTATTTCACAAAGACAGATATCTGCCGTACAAAATACTTTAACAAATATAGAAGAGGCATTTATTCCGCTACAAGACCAAGAGCTGGAAATATTCTCTTTTCATTTAAATGAAGCCGTCAAAGAGATGGCTTCAATAACAAGACCCTTTGAAAATGATGAAATGCTTGACAAAATGTTTGGCTCATTTTGTTTAGGGAAGTAGTTATAGTATGAAATATATCGCAATTGACTTAGGACTTAAAAGAATAGGCTTGGCATATTCGGCACATAAAGATTTAGTGACTCCACTGCCGGCTGTGCAAAGAAAAAATAGAGACCAGGCTTCCGCTGAAGTTAAAAAAGTTTTACTTATGTGGGAGGTAGATGCTGTTGTTATCGGTATTCCGCTCGGCGGCAGCAGCGAAGATGAGATGAGACGAAGAATAGGGCATTTTATGAATCTTGTTGACTTTAAAGGTAAGGTGTTTTATCAAGATGAGGCAGGCTCTTCAAAAGAGGCTGAGAATATGATGAAAGGTCAAATAAAACAGATACGTGATGGAAGAATAGACTCAATTTCGGCTATGATAATTTTACAAAGATATTTACGAACTCTAAAATAATATGTATGATTTTTATGCACATTCAAATGGAAGTGACCTTAACGTTATTATATAATGCTAAGATTTCTAAAATATAAATCGTAAGAGGCAAAGTATGAAAAAACGAACAAAAATCTTAGCGACTATTGGTCCTGCATCTGATTCTTTGGAAATGATTGAAAAGCTTATTAGGGCTGGTGTGAATGTGTTTCGTTTGAACTTTTCGCATGGTACGTATGAGTACCACTCAGAGGTACTAGAAAGAATCCGTATAGCAGAAAAAAATACAGGACTTTTGACAGGAGTTATGCAAGATATCAGCGGTCCTAAAATTCGTGTCGGGATGATTGACGTAGCTTTTAATCTTGAAGAAAATGATATTGTAGAATTTGTTCAAGAGACTATAGTCGGTACAAAGATTTCAGAAAATACATATAGAACTTGTATTAATCAACCGGCAATATTAAAACAGCTAAAGATTGATGATTATATATTTTTATATGATGGAATGATTAGAACACGGGTTGTTGAAGCTTCAGCACAAAGTGTTAAGGTTAGAGTCGAAAATGCCGGTGTTTTATCATCAAGAAAGGGTGTTAACTTTCCAAATACACGCTTAGGCATTGATGTTCTCACCGAAAAAGATCATAAAGATATGGAGTGGGGTGTTAAAAACAATGTAGACTTTATGGCTATATCTTTTGTTCAAGATGCACAAGATATGATACAAGCCCGCAAAATTATAACAACGCTTAACGGCAATGTTGAACTTTTTGCGAAAATAGAAAAGTTTGATGCTGTTGAAAATATAGATGCTATTTTAGCCGTGAGTGACGGTCTTATGGTTGCTCGTGGCGATCTGGGTATTGAAGTGCCTTTCTTTGAAGTGCCTGCTTTGCAAAAGATGTTGATTAGAAAAGCAAATGAAGCAGCAAAGCCTGTTATAACGGCTACGCAAATGCTGCTTTCAATGACTGAAAAAGAGAGAGCAACCCGCGCTGAAATAAGCGATATCGCCAATGCAGTTTTAGACGGCACCGATGTAGTTATGCTCTCAGAAGAGAGTGCGGTAGGTCATAACCCGGTTTTAGCAGTTGAAACGATGGTTCATGCTATTCAAGGTGCTGAGAAAATATACCCGTTTAACAAGTTTAATACATTTAACTTGGGGGATGTGACTGATAGTATAAATGAGGCTGCCGTTCGTTTATGCGAAGATGTTGGGGCATGGGGAATCATCAGTCTTACGGCTTCCGGTGCATCTGGACATAAACTCTCTCGCTATCGTCCTCGTCGTGATATTTATGCTGTGACACCAGATATTAAGGTAGCAAGATTTTTGACTATCTGTTGGGGCATAGTTCCTGCATTTGTGATTAATAAAGACTCTTTTGGAAAAACTCTTTGTGAAGTTATGCACCAAGGAGAAAAAAGAAATATATTAAAGTTTGACAAGAACTATATTTTAACAGCCGGAGACCCCGTTGGAGTAGTTGGTTCAACGAATATGATTCGTATTCTTGGCCCCTATGAAATGGAATATTTTAAAGCACTCAATGACTAGGTTATTTGCCTAGTATAAAAAGATTATTACTTTCGTGTGTAGATTCTAAAAACCTCTCTTTGAGTTCTCTATCGAAAGTTAAGATATAAACATTAGAGTTTTTTAATTTCAGACTAACAAACTGCTCTAATAAAACGTCATCTGCTACATTTTTCCCATGGTCACATTTTATAAAATTAAACGACTGCAGTGTTTTTCCATAATCGTATAAATTTGCTTCCCATTCCGATTTTTTGAGATAGAGTGAGTCTGGATTTGCAGCTAAAAATATTTTTTCATCTGTAATACTGTAAGGCTCAATAATATCAGCAAAAATAGAAGAGATACTAGAGAAATTTTCTATATCCCAAAATAAGTAACTTTCATCTGCCTTGCTTTTTTGTTTTTTATTAATAAGTTTGATACGTTTTGTTATGTTGAATTTGCTATGGGCACTATCATTTGTTAAAAGTATAGAGTTTCTCAACTCCCGTGCATCCTGTGTTAAAAAACCTAAAATCTCACCCATCTCTATATAGAGATTTAAATTTTCAAGCTCCTCAGCTGCCCCGCCTTTTACATAATTTTGCAATTGTTGGATTTTATAGCTAGAAAAAACAAGTGCAATACTCATCTCTTCATGATTTGCATAAGCCTGTTTCGTCCTAAAAAAAATATTTTTCGCTTCTTTAGTATCTGGGAGTTTGATTGAGCCTCTGTACTTGTGCTCAATAGTAATTTTTTGTTTATGCATTTATAGATTTCTATACAAGTTCAAAAAACTCTGCAGCTTCGAGTTCATCATCGCTTAGGTTCTCTTTTTTAAACAAAGGGTCTTCTTGCATAATTTTTCTAATCTCACTTTGACAGTACTCAAACAAAACTTTCTTGGCATGTGGATTATCGCTCAAAAAAGCAAGTCCGCTAAATTGGTAAGGCTCAACTTGTTCTATACATAAAAGAGTTCCTTCACATCTTTCTTCTAAAAGTTCCACTAAAGTTCTATAGTTAATGCTGAATTCCGTAGCATGCCAGCCAATACGCTCTAGTTCTTTATCTGAAAATTCTGCTACTCCATCACCGGTTGTGTCATCATAAGAAGCTCTTGATATATTTACACCTATGAGTTCCTGCCAGTTTGAAAAAGCTTTTATAAGCAGTCGATCATCATCTTCTACAACTTGATAGTTTTTACCCAGCATTGCAGTAAAAGATATTGGCGTACTCGGCATTAGCGCACTTTTTGGAGGCGGTGTATGTTTACCTTTATAAACCAATATCTCTTTTTCACCAAAAGGTTCCTGTTTTATTTCGCCTTTAGTGCTTATACCAAAGACTTTAGATGAATTCACTGCTTTAAGTAGAGAGGATTTATCTACAATGATTATCTCTTTAAATAGGTTGAATTTTTTCATAGGTTTCCTTTAGAATTTTTGACATTATACAGACTCTCATATTAAAGAAAATATTTTTCAATTAACTATAAGTTTGGTCTAATAAAAGTTTTACCATACTTAAAGTATAATTCCACAAATTTTGAGCCACTAAGGGCTCTATACTATGCAAGGAAATATAATGGCATTAAATGTTTACTACGATAAAGATTGTAATATTGAGTTAATCAAAAGCAAAAAAGTTGCAATGATTGGTTTTGGTTCTCAAGGTCACGCACACGCTGAAAACCTAAGAGATAGCGGTGTTGAAGTAATTGTTGGTCTTCGTAAAAGTGGTTCTTCTTGGGCTAAAGCTGAAGCTAAAAACTTTAAAGTAATGACAGTGGCTGATGCAACTGCTGTAGCTGACCTTGTTATGATTCTTCTTCCAGATGAAAATCAAGCTGAAATTTATGCACAAGAGATAGCTCCTAACCTTAAAGATGGTGCAACTATCGCTTTTGGTCACGGTTTTAACATTCACTACGGGCGTATTCATCCTGCAACTAACATCAATGTTACTATGATTGCTCCTAAAGCTCCAGGGCACACTGTTCGTTCTGAATTTGTTCGCGGCGGCGGTATTCCTGACCTTATTGCTGTTGGACAAAACCCAAGTGGCACAACGAAAGAGTTAGCTCTTTCTTACGCTTGTGCGATTGGTGGCGGACGTACTGCAATTATAGAGACTACTTTTAAAGATGAAACAGAAACTGACCTTTTTGGAGAACAAGCTGTTCTTTGTGGCGGTGCTGTTTCTCTTGTTCAAGCAGGATTTGAGACTTTAACTGAAGCCGGTTATGCTCCTGAACTTGCATACTTTGAGTGTCTTCACGAACTTAAACTTATTGTTGATTTAATGTTTCAGGGCGGTATCGCTGATATGCGTTACTCAATCTCTAACACTGCGGAATACGGTGATTATGTTTCAGGTAAACGTGTTATCAACGAGCACTCAAAAGCAGCTATGAAAGAGATTCTTAAAGAGATTCAAGACGGTAGATTTGCAAAAGACTTTATTCTTGAAGGTCAAGCAGGCTATCCACGTATGAATGCAGAGCGTAAAAATGCTGCAGCTTCTTTGATTGAGCAGACTGGGAATGGTCTTCGTGAGATGATGCCATGGATTGGCGCCAACAAAATTGTAGACATCTCTAAAAACTAAAATAGCGACGCAACTTCTGCGTCGTTACGCTCGTCACGCACCATGTGTGCGCTTCCTCACTAGACTCCTTGAATTTACATCACTCTTTTAGTTTTTAGCCTGATGGCAACTTTTTTGAACTTTGCTTCGCTCGTCCTCTTGGCATGTGGAAACTATAACTTGCTTCGCTGTTACAGTAGCTTTTGCATTCTTATAAGTGTTGAGAGCAGAATCGCTTCTTTATCTATATGTGATGACTTCATTTTTAGTTCGCTCTCTAAAAGTAGTTCAAGCAGTTTCGAGTAGGTATTGGGTTTAAATTTTAGTGCCAATGCGGCTTTTTCATCTACTACGAATTTTGGGGCAGGGTAACCTAGTATCTCTAGGGCATTTGGAGCACCGTTTACACGTATATAGATGTTAAACATATAGAGTTGTGTTAAGTAGGCTGTTATCGCTGTGACTACTCTTATCTCATCTTCACCATGCTCTAACATACTGTTTAAATCTTTTGTAAAATCTTTTTTATTCAAAATCTTTTTTATGAAATCATCTATATTAACTTCTGCCAAACCAAAGACTAGACTATCTATGTCTTTTGTTGTTATCGCTTTATTATAAACTCTAAACTTCTCAATTTCATTGCAGGCAAGAGCGACATCGCCATTATGAATTTGTAAAAGATGAGCAATCGAGTACTTGTCTATATTTACTTTTTTTTCCTGTGCAACTTGGGTAACAATGCTTATCGCCTCAAAATCTTTAGGATGAAAAAACCGCACACTCATTGTATTTTTTTTTGCAAAGGCTTTTGCGTAAGTTTTATGGTCGCTTCCATAGTATGCATACACAAAAATATTATCAGGGTTTTTTTCACAAAACTCTATGAGTATATCTAACTGCTTCTTGTCAATTTTTTTTTCACTCTTGATGATTAAGACATTTCTCCCTCCAAAAAGTGAACCTTGAGAGAGATGCGCTTTGGCAGAGTTGAAATCATACTCATCATGGTAAAATGAAAGTACAGAGGAGTCCTCGACACTGCTAAGCGCTTTAGTATACAGATCGATAAAAAAGATACTTTCACCAAAGAGTACAAAGCTGTTTGAGAGAGAATTGTTTTGAATATGTTTGTCTAGTTCACTTTTATACATTACTCTTCTTCAATCTTCATTGCACTGGCAAATATTTTTGCCTTAGCAATATCAACACGTTCTATTTTGACTAGGACATCTTCAAAAAGTACTACATTTTCACTAGAAGTTATGTTAAGTCTTGCTCCTATAATCTCATCATGAAGTTCAGCTTTAACTTCAGGCTCTGTTGCATTGATACGAGCCTTAAATTTTTCATCTATATGCTCATTCGCCCATCTTGCAAATTTTCTAGCCATAAACTCATTTTCTATAGTACTCGCTTCCCTCTCTTTTTCACTTATTGTCATACTGAGTGCTTCTATATTTCTCAAAACATAAGAGCCTTCTTCTGTGTCATTGTTATTTATAGCTTTGAGTAAGCGATGTACAATAAGGTCAGAGTATCGCCTAATTGGGGAGGTAAAATGCGTATATGCTTCAAAGCCAAGACCAAAATGTCCGGCGTTCATAGGTGCATATCTCGCTTGCATTTGAGAGCGGATGATAAGTGTGTCCACTTCAGACTCTAAACCCATCTCTCTTGCTTGTTTTTGTATGTCTGAGATGGTCTCTTTTATGGTAGTTTTAATATCTATAAACATGCCAATTCCAGCGAGTTCTTGATAGAGTATTTGAAGTTTAGCTTGACTCGGCGGTTCATGGATTCTAAATATACCTCGGGCAAATTGAGAGGCTGCTTCTTTATTTGCCAAAAGCATACAATCTTCTATGAGGGAATGAGAGGGTGTCTCCTGTGCATAAGTTGTGTGCGTAATGTTAGACTTCTCATCTATAAACATCTCCAACTCGTTAGAGCGAAAATCGTAACCGACTTTTAATCTCTCGACTTTAAGGGCATCGGTTATAGTTCTTAGTTTTGTTAAATACTCAAAAATAACAATTTCTTCACTATTCTTTGGTTTTAATTTTCCCTCAAAAAACTCATCAATCTCTTCGTAGTTAAATCTTCTTTGAGAGTGGATTATAGCTTCGAAAACTTTTGATGAAGTCACTTTCAAAGTAGCTAAATCGAGTTTCATCTCAAATACATAGGCAAGTCTGTCAACATGCGGCTGTAAAGAACAGAGTGTTTCACTCAGTTGACGAGGGAGCATAGGAATAGAGCGGTGAGGAAGGTAGATAGAAAAACTTCTATATATCGCTTCGTTATCTATGGGACCAAAAGGTGTTACATATTCGCTAACATCGGCAATAGCTACATACACTGTGCTGTTCTTGTCATCCCAATATATTGCATCATCATAATCTTTTGCGGTTACGGGGTCGATTGTACAAAACGGTAAAGCTCTTAAATCTTTTCTTTTAGGGTACTTTGAGGCATCAACTGGTTTGAATGAAGAGGCAATTTCTAAAACTTCTGGTTCAAATTCATCATGTTTGTTAAATTGAGCAAGAACAATTTTTTCATCAACAAGCGGGTCATTTATATTGCCGAGTCTCTGCATAACAAGATTTTCTTGGTTGTCTATTTTAAATACATCACCAACTTCATAAGAGTTTAGTGTTTCATCACTCATCTGCGCACCAACAGGAAAGTCGGTTTTTAAATCTACTAAAGCCCTGTAAGTATCTTTTTTAATAATATAAGCAACACTATAGCTGATGGCACGACCGACAATTTCAACTATCTTGGCACGAGGAGTTCCGCGTACGCCTAAAAGTCTTTGTGCAATTATAAGGTCGCCCTCTTTTGCAGTTCCTAAATTACCTTCGCCTATATATAAATCACGAATATTTTCGCCAATAACATTCAGGTAAGCAGTGCCGTCTTGAACAAGTCCAAGAGTACCGGCACGGTATTTAGAGTTAAATTTGTAGATTTTATCTTTAAATGTAAGGTATTTTTTATTGAGAAAGTTGTTAACATGAACACTTTCCTCGGGGCTGATGTCTTGCTCACTCAAGCCAAGTGTGAGCCTGATAAGTAGAGATTTCAATTATTGTTCGTTAAACTTTGCAATACTTTCTTCAAAGCTTGGTAAATCAAGGTTATATTTTTTAATTAACTTTTTTGCCTCTGCAACACTTGCATCAGTAATCACGCCGTTTATTGGTACAGTAGTTCTTACTACATGTAAAATGCTTGCCGCTCTTTTATCAGCTTCATCGGCTTTTTCAGGGTTTTGACAATGTCTGATTACATTAACAAGGCTCTCTTCAAATCTCCAATGCTCAAATACCCTAGCACTTACTTCCGGAGCGTCAACACCTACTATTTTTCTTTCAGCTGCTTCAACATCTTGAAGTTCTACAAGCGCATCACGAAAAGCTGCTTGTTGATTTTGTGCAAGAATTTGTTGTGCAATTAATACTTTGCCGATTTCAACTAAAAATGCTGCCGGTGATAAGACGCCAAGCAGTTTATTCTCTTTTCTAAGACACCAACTAATCATAAGTGCATGTTGTTTTTTAGACAGTGCCGAGAACATATCGTTATTTATTCCATAAGGAGAAAGGTCTAGTGAAAAACTTTTTTTAACTATAGAAGCTAAAGCAAATCCTCTGACTGTACCCATCCCAAATAGTCCAACTGCTTGAGAAATAGCATTTATTTCACGAGAAAAGCCATAAAGCGGGGAGTTAGCAGCCTTTAAAATATCTGCAGTTAAAAGAGGATCTTTTTCTAGAATTTTGACCATATCATTGAAACTACTATCGGGGTCTTGATAAACAGCCTCAATTTTCATTGCTGATTCCGGCAACGGGGGCAATTGTTTTATTTTTTTTAATATGTCTTCAATCATTTTATTCTCATTTAGTTTGTTTTGTAGGTAATTGTAGTAAATTTTAGTTAATAATATACTGAATATTTACAAAAAAGTGTTATTATTTTTCTCAAATTATATAAGGATGAAAGATGCAACATGAAGCAATGCTAACTCAACTAGGTTATGTATCTAACGAGGCTTTACTTAGACAACTTAAGCAAATAGAAGAAAATACTGTGGGGTATGAAAAAATTCAAAAGCATATTATGGATTTGCATGATGCTTTAAAAGTTGATGGTTCATTCGTTGCTATGTCAAACACTAGAGATAATTTTAAAATAAAAATAGAAGCGCTAAGTCCTAAAATCGCAGAAGAAGCAGATGAGAAAATCCAACATTTTAGCGATAAGTTTAAAATAAAAATAGAAAAAAATGAGACTAAAAATGCTTATTACATAATCGGCTTTGATAATTAATTGAAAGAGCCTATGAGCCTTGAGGGTTACGACCTTTTAGTAAAAGAGTTTAAATATTTGCTAGAGGTACAAAAGCCTGCTGTAGCTGAAGAAAAACTTGTCGCCGCTGCTCAAGGCGACAGAAGCGAGAATGCTGATTATCACGCAGCAAAAGAGAAGCTTCGTTTTATTGATAAAAGACTCTTTTACCTAAACTCCTTGATACAAAAATCACAAATCATAGACCCCTCAGAATTTCCACATGCCAAGATTAACTTTGGAAGTACAGTTAAACTAATAAACCTAGATACCGAAAAAGAAGAAACGTATACTTTATGTGGCGTTTTAGAGTCAGAACCTGAAAATGGGCTTATCTCTGTTCACTCTCCTATGGCCAAAGCGATGATGGGAAAAGCCGTTAATGATGAATTCAAAATTCAACTTCCACATGCCAAGAAAGAGTATGAAATTTTAGAAATAAGCTATATAAATATCTTTTCATTAAAGAAAAATATTAGAGATATTAAAGATTTTTCTTTTCATTAAAATTTTTTTTACTACGAATTAGATATAATCTCCCCTTTAAAACCAAAAAATTAAATTTTTAGGAAACTCCTTTGAGCCAACAATTACCAGACATTGAAAAACAACTAGCGAGTCATAAACTTTCGCAAGATGATTATACACATATAAAAGAGATTTTAAAGCGTGAACCAAACTTAGTGGAGTTAGGTATTTTCTCAGCTATGTGGAGTGAACACTGCTCTTACAAATCATCTAAAATTCATTTGAATGGTTTTCCGACGAAAGCTCCATGGGTTATTCAAGGTCCTGGCGAAAATGCCGGTGTTATTGACATCGGCGGCGGTTATGCAGCTGTTTTTAAAATGGAATCACACAATCATCCTTCGTTTATAGAACCTTATCAAGGTGCTGCAACTGGTGTCGGCGGGATTATGAGAGATATTTTTACAATGGGTGCACGCCCTGTTGCAAACTTAAACGCACTTAGATTCGGTAATATTTTAAATGACGACAAAATCTCAGCACATCAACGCTATTTGGTTCGCGGAGTAACAGCCGGAATAGGCGGTTACGGAAACTGTATGGGTGTCCCGACTATCGGCGGGGAGACAAGTTTTGATGAGTGCTATAACGGCAACATTTTAGTAAATGCTTTTACTCTGGGTATTGCAAAAAGTGATGAGATTTTTTACGGTAAAGCTGAGGGAACTGGAAACCCGGTTATGTATGTTGGCGCAAAAACAGGTCGTGACGGTCTTGGCGGAGCGGTTATGTCATCTGACAGTTTTACACAAGAGTCAAAATCTCTTCGTCCGACAGTTCAAGTCGGTGACCCCTTTACTGAAAAACTTCTTCTTGAAGCGTGCTTAGAACTCTTTAAAACCGACCATGTTATCGGTATTCAAGATATGGGGGCGGCAGGTCTGACCTCTTCAGCCTTTGAGATGGCGGGACGTTCCGGCTCGGGTATGATTATGCACCTAGACCGTGTTCCTGCACGTGAGGAGAACATGACGCCGTATGATTTTATGCTCAGCGAATCACAAGAACGCATGCTTTTATGTGCTAAAAAAGGTTCAGAACAGGCGATTATCGATATTTTTGAAAAATGGGATTTAGATGCCGCCGTAGTTGGTGAAGTAACAGATACCGGAAACATGGAACTTTTCTGGCATGGAGAAAAATGCGCTGAGGTTCCCGTTGATCCGGTGAGTGAAGAAGCGCCGATACTCAACCGTCCTATGACTCGTCCGGCTTATTTGGATGCTTTGGCTTCTGTGACTATAGATGATTTTGACAAAGTATCCAATCAAACTGCCTTTGAGACCATTACAAAATCAATGGAAGTTGTAGACAAAGCTTGGATTTACACCCAGTATGACTCGATGGTTCAAACAAATACGATTAAAAAAGGCGGTATGTTAGACGCTTCTGTTATTCGTGTGAAAGAAAACGGCAAAGCACTCGCTATGAGTGCAGATTGTAATGTTCGTTACTGCTATATCGACCCAAAAGGCGGAGCTGCAGCGGCTGTCATAGAGAGTGGCAGAAATGTGGCGATGAGCGGTGCTCGCCCGCTTGCCATTACGGACTGTCTCAACTACGGAAACCCTGAAAATCCGGAAGTTATGTGGCAGTTTGGACAAGGGTGTTTGGGCATCAAAGAGGCTTGCGCTGAACTTACAACTCCTGTTATCGGCGGTAATGTTTCACTTTATAATGAGACAAACGGTGTATCAGTTTTTCCGACTCCCTCTATAGCAACAGTTGGTGTAAATGATGACCAAAACAATGTTTTAATGTCAAGCTTTCAAGCCCAGGGCAATGCACTTTACCTAATAGGTGAGTCAAAGTCGGAGTTTGGCGGCTCTTTATATATGAAAGAAATTTGCCATACAGTTGCCGGTACTCTTCCTGAGATAAACTACAAAAATGAGTTGGCTCTTTGGGATTTGGTAATTGAGGGCAATAAAAAGCATTTACTAGAGTGTGCTAAAGATGCAAGTTCTGGCGGTGTAGCTATTGCACTTGCTAAGATGTCTGCAACTTCAGGTTTAGGTTGTGATGTTGAAATGAGCGTTGAAGATGAGCGTGATATTTTCGCTGAGAGCATGAGCAGAGCCATCATCGAAGTGAAACCTGAAAACTGTGAAGCTTTTGAAGCACTGTTAGACGAGGGCATGGCAGTTGAAAAAATCGGAAAAGTCGGAGGAGACTCTATAAAAGTTAATGATGTTAGTATGAGTTTGTCCGAGTTGCAAGACAACTATTTTAATACATTTAAAAGAGTTATTGAGAGAGATTTATAATGAAGAGAGCATTAGTAAGTGTTAGCGATAAAAGCGGTGTAGTAGAATTTTGTACATCATTAGTAAAAAACGGTTATGAGATTATCTCGACCGGCGGAACTTATAAGGTTCTAGTTGAGAGTGGTGTAAAAGCCATAGAGATTGATGAAGTTACAAAATTTCCTGAGTGTTTTGAGGGGCGAGTAAAAACGCTTAATCCTTATGTTCACGGCGGTATTTTGCACCGTCGCGATAAGCAGTCACACTTAAACCAGGCAAAAGAGTTAGGTGTTGCATCTATCGATTTGGTTTGTGTAAATCTTTACCCTTTTAAAGCAACTATTGAGAAAACTGATGACTTTGAAGAGATTATAGAAAATATAGACATCGGCGGACCTGCTATGGTTCGTTCGGCTGCAAAAAACTTTGACAGTGTAATTATTGTAACAGATGTCAAAGATTATGACTCTGTGATTGATGCTATAGAAAATGAAAAAAATACAGTCGAATTTCGCCGCAGTTTTATGATAAAAGCGTATGAACACACTGCGGCGTATGACTCTATGATTGCAAACTATATGAACGAGCGTTTTAACGGCGGTTTCGGCGAAAAACAGTTTATTGTCGGCAACAAAGTTATGGCGACTCGTTACGGTGAAAACCCTCACCAAAAAGGGGCTTTGTATGAGTTTGATAAACACTACTCAGAGAACTTTAAAACACTTAAGGGCGAAGCTAGTTTCAACAACTTAACCGACTTAAATGGTGCAGTTAAAATCGCCTCTGCATTTGGCGATGATAATGCCGTATGTATTTCCAAGCATGGAAATCCATGTGGTTTTGCTATCAAAGATACGCTTTTAGAAGCTTATGCGGAAGCATTGAAATGCGACCCTGTTTCAGCATTTGGCGGTGTTGTAGCCGTGAACGGCGTGGTCAATAAAGAGCTAGCTCTTAAGATAAATGAAATTTTCATAGAAGTTGTCATTGCAGGACGTATCACACAAGAGGCGCAAGAAGTTTTTGCCGCTAAAAAACGAATCAAACTTTTTGAGACGGGAAGTGATAAATTGTTGCTCTCTAATGATAAAAAAGACTTCAAACACATTGATGGCGGGTTTGTTTTTCAAGATGCTGACAAAGTGGGTAAAGACGAAGTTAAAGTGGCAAAACTTGTAAGTAAAAAGAGTGCAACGCCACAAGAGCTAAAAGATATGGAGATAGCTTATAAAGTAGCATCTCTTACAAAATCAAACTGTGTAGTTTACGTGAAAAACTCTGCTATGGTAGCCGTTGGAATGGGAATGACAAGCCGTGTTGATGCAAGCCAGTGTGCGCTTAAAAAAGCAAAAGATATGGGACTTGACGTAACCGGTGCCGCACTTGCAAGTGAAGCATTTTTTCCTTTTCGTGACTCCATTGATGCAGCCGCCGGAGCTGGTGTTAAAAGTGTAATTGAGCCGGGAGGTTCTATACGAGATGAAGAGATTATTGACGCTGCAAACGAGTTTGGAATGAGCCTGTACTTCTCAGAAGTCCGCCACTTTCTGCATTAAAATAAAAATAGCGTAACCAATCTTTTTCTATAGCTAGCGCTATATACGAAAAAGATTTCAAGGAGATAGAGCTAAAAGAGGTGAAGCAGTTCACCTCTTTTTTAACGCTCGTCTTGTTGCTACGTTCGTTACGTACATTAGTACGCTTCCTCTCTATGCACCTTGAATTTACATTACTCTTTTGATTTTAATATGTTTTATTTCCACATGCCAAGAGAGAATGACAGGTGGAAACTAATTTATTAAATCGCTAGACAACTTTTTAAATGAGTAAAAACTCTCTACTGCAAAAAAAGCTTTTAAAAATGCTATAATCCTGCTATGGACAAGCAATCAATATTAAATTATCTTACAAGTGTAAAAGCTATTTATCAAAAAGAGGGGTTTTTGATAAAGGCTCTTTTTGGCTCTTACTCTCGTGATGAAGCGACTCAAAATAGTGATGTTGATATTCTTGTTGAAGCAACCCCAGAGTTTGCAAATAGATGCGGTTTTGGTTCATTTAAGCGCATTGAAGAGATACAGGCAGAAATAAGTAAAGCACTTGGCTTGCCTGTAGATTTAGCCGATAGCACGGGGATGGGAAAAACGGGTAAAAAGTTCATTATAGACAGAGCGATATATATCTAAAGAGTCTATTTCTAAAGTATATCTCATACTTGAGAAAATTGAATATATCGATAAAATAGTAGAAAATAGTGGAAGTATTACTTAAGCTCTTGAAGATTTTGTGACAGCCAGACCAGCCATACTTATGCACCTAGCAGCTATAGCAGAACAATTCAACAAACTGAAAAGTTATGGACTAATGCAAAAGTGCCCAAAAGAGTATAGAAACCTTTTCTTATTTAAATTATTCGTGTAAAATCATTTTTTTTATTTTACACGAGGATGACTTTTTGAAAAATATATTATTTGGTTTTTTGGCTTTTATAGTGTTAAGTACTTCTGCTTTTTCTGATTCTTTTGGTGATGGTGCTCAGGCTTATAATAAAGGTGACTACGAACAAGCTGCATCACTTTATACTAAAACTTGTGATATGGGTTATGAAGGTAGCTGTAAAGGTTATGCTATTTTAAATAAACAAGGTAAATAAGCTCACGCCGCGATTGCTCGCAACTCCTTGATAGAGGTGGGTGGCCTTAATAAAATTCTGGCATGTGAAAATGTACTTTTATTTCCACATGCCAAATCTCCTAAAATTAAATCATCTAAAATAAGCCATAAGTTGAAGATTTCTTAGAAGGTAGATTTTTTCAAGCAATACATTTAAAAGCACATGTGCGAAATACATCTCAATAGTTTGAGATACGAAAAAATAATCACCATTTTAACATCGTTTATATTGCTAAAATATCTAAAGTGCTTGATGTGCACATTGTTAGATTTTTTGAAAATAAAGATACTTTTCAAGTAAAATACTTTTCCACATGCCAACATCAAGCTTGGCATGACAGTTATCGTATATATTCGCTTTGTGGGAACCCTTGCCCCCGTATGTGACCTCATTTTTGACAATAGTATTTAATAGAGATAAATTCAAAATTATTTGCAGCATTTAGGGCTATAATTTCTCTCTTACCTTGATTGACATCAACTCAACCCTTATGATATAATCACGCTTAATTAACAGTTACAATATATAAACTTTAGGAAAAAAAGAAATGGCTAAATCATTATATGAAACACTTGAGATTACTGAAAATGCGAATGAATCAGAGATAAAAAAAGCATACAGAAAGCTTGCACGTCAGTATCATCCGGATGTAAATAAAGATCCAAAAGCAGAAGACAAATTTAAAGAGATAAACGCTGCTTATGAAATTTTGAGCGATAAAGAGAAGAAACAGCAGTATGACAGACATGGTGACAGTATGTTTGGCGGACAGAATTTTCATGATTTTTCTCGTTCTCAGCGGAGTGCAGGTAATGCCGATTTGGATGAGATTTTAAGAAGTATGTTTGCTGGTGGTGGCTTCAGCGGTGGTGGTTTTGGCGGTGGCGGCTTCGGCGGCGGAGGTTTTTCTCAACAAGCACAGCCAAACCTTGACATAGAAACAAATGTCACTATACCTTTTAATGTTTCTATTCTTGGTGGCTCGCACTCCATTTCGGTCAATGGAGAAAGATTTGACATTAAAATTCCTGCCGGTGTTAAAAGCGGCGAGAAGATGCGTGTTAAAGGAAAAGGGCATGCACAGGGTGGACGAGCCGGAGACCTGTTTTTAAAAATAGCAGTGGCATCCAATCCTGAGTATGTAAGAGAAGGAGATGATATTGTTAAAAACTTTGATGTCTCTCTTTATGCTGCACTTTTTGGTGAAAAAATTTCTATTAGAACACTGGAAAAAGAGATTAAACTTAAAATTCCTCAAAACACTAAAAACGGACAAAGATTCCGCGTAAAAGAGATGGGAGCGATGAACCGTAAGACTAAGGTTCGCGGTGACTTATACTTAAGGGCAAATATAATTTTACCTAATGTTGAAAATCTTGATGAAAGTTTAGTAGAAATAATGAAAGAAAAACTACCAAAGGAATAAAACATGATGCATCACTACGATGAACCCGTTTATCTAATAAGTATTGTTGCCAAAATTTTAGATATACATCCACAAACTCTGCGTCAATATGAAAGAGAAAATCTGGTATGCCCCTCCAGATCAGACGGTCGTATCAGATTATATTCACAAAGGGATATCGATAGAATAAAACTTATACTTAGACTTACTCGTGAACTTGGCGTCAATCTTGCAGGTGTTGATATTATACTGAGACTCAAAGTAAATGTGGATGAGATGGAACAAGGTATGGCAGAGTTAAAACAAGAAGTAGCTAAAGCTAAAAAGTCTTACTCTGTCTCACCTAATAAAGCACTAGTTACAAAAAAAAGTATTTACGAGATGATTATATTTAAAGAGTAGAACTTCTTCGATTTTACTCTTTTAGTCGAGTGATTTTTGCTCCAACGCCTTTAAGTTTTTGCTCTAAAGAGTCATAGCCGCGATCAAGGTGATAAATACGGTGTATATTTGTAGTTCCCTCTGAAACAAGTGCAGCTAAAACTAAAGCACTTGATGCTCTTAAATCAGTTGCCATAACATCGGCTCCGCTGAGTTGACTTTTGCCGCTAACAGTTGCAACATTTCCGTTTAAACTTATCTCTGCACCCATTCTTTGAAGTTCACTAACATGCATAAACCGGTTTTCAAACAGCCGCTCTTCTATAATAGAAGTGCCATCTGCTTGGGTGGCAAGAGCTAGGAACTGTGCTTGCATATCTGTTGGAAAGCCAGGGTACTCTTGAGTGATTATTTTTACGGGCTTGATGACTTGTGAAGGGTAAATTGTAATAGAGTTTTTAGTGATTTTAAAAGTACTGCCCATCTCTTCTAGTTTTGCAATGACTGCCCCAAGATGCTCAGCTTTAGTATTTTCTAATGTTAGTTCTGATTTTGTGATAGCTCCACCGCAAAGATAAGTTCCCGCCTCAATACGGTCAGGTATTATAGAAAACTCTTTTATGTTTATGAGTTCTTGTGATGTTCCATAAATAGTTAGAATTGCAGTTCCAATCCCTTCAATGGTTACACCGCTAGCATTGAGTATCTCACAAAGTTGAACAACTTCAGGCTCTCTCGCCGCATTTGTAATCGTAGTCTTTCCAGTAGCCAATGCTGCTGCCATTACAATGTTCGCTGTTCCTGTAACGGTGATTTTGTCAAAAATGATATTGCAACCCTTTAGGCCATTTGGAGCACTTGCTTGAACGTAACCGGCTTTTATTTTTATCTTAGCGCCCATCTGCTCCAAGGCTTTTAGGTGTAGATCAATCGGTCTTTGACCTATGGCACAACCACCCGGAAGAGAAACTTCACAGTGTCCAAATCTCGTCAATATTGGACCAAGCACCAAAATAGAAGCTCTCATAGTTTTAACGATATCATAGGTTGCTTTGGTCTCAGTTAAAGTTGCAGTATCTACTACAACTCTGTCCTCTAGAAAATCACACTTTGCACCAAGATTGGAGAGAAGTTTTAAGAGAGTTTTTATATCTGCAACGTTGGGGAGGTTTTTAATATTAACACTGTTCTTTGCTAAGATAGTCATAGCAATTAGCGGTAAAGATGCATTTTTTGCACCTGAAATTTTTATAGTTCCGTTTAGGGATTTAATGCCCTCTATTTGTAAATAGTCCATTATTCTCTTTTAAAGCTAATTTCATTCTTGATATTATATCTTTTATAGCTTGTTTTTCTATTATATGCCTCTTTTACGATATACTTTTGTACTAATCCAAAAGGAAAATATATTGAGTTCAGCCTTAGACAGATTAAAAAATTTAACGAATAAAATTTCCGGTTATGAAATAGCAAGAAAAGATAATTTGATAATTTTACAAAATTTATATAAAGAAATCAATATAGATAAAAAGGTACAAAGTTTTGAGGAACTCTTTCACTTTAAAGCTGTAAATCTCTCCGGTGCTTCACTTCTGAGCGAAAATTTAGGGGAGATAAAAGAGGGTAAATATTTACAAATTCTAGCTATTAGTTATGATAAAGAGGCAGTAGTTAAAAGCAAAAATATTTCATTGGCATATTTTGGACGTGTTGAGGGCGTAGATGAAGAGTTAAAAAATAAAGTAGTAGAGTTTATTCTGCGTTACAGGTTTGAAAAAAGCTTTATGACTCTAGAGCATTACCATGAAATGCTGCTGCCTTTTAACAATAAATCATGAGTAAATTCTACCTCTTGTTATGGCTCAGTTGGGCTTTGAGAGTCACTGTGTGCAGTTTAGTTCTGGCATGTGGATTTTCTTTTTTGATAACTCTTTTTTTGTACTTCAATCAGGGAATGCCAACTCCTAATGAGGAAGTTGTAACAGCACTTTTTGACCTCTTTAAATTCTGGTTTGCTCTGCTTTGGAATTTTACATTTTTAGTGGCTCTTTTTAGAAGTTTAAAATATATTTTCAACAATCCACATGCCGGATATGAACTCAAACTTTTAAACTGCAAAAGAGATGAAGTTTTACAAGAGATAGGATATGGAGACCTTATAAAAGTCTGGAGAAAGTGGTTTATGCTCCTTATCTGGCTCGTCGGTTCTTTTATGATTTTATCATTGGCATATACATATATGTTCACATCTTTAAATGGCGTCTTTGAATGGTTTACTATTTACTGGTTATTTGGCTTTGTTCTGGTTGCGGGCTATTTTTCATTTATAATGATGGGTTCGCGCTGTACAAGGGTGAAGGTAAAAAGATGCTAATATTTTTAGACCTTGAGACTACGGGTTTAGAAGCGAAAGACAAAATTGTTTCCATCGGCTTAATAGCCGTTGGCGCCCAAGAGATAACTACAAAGTATGATTTAGTGTACGAGGGCAAAAAAATATCGCCTAAAGCCTCAAGTATTAACCATATAACAAATGAGATGCTAAAAAATAAGCCAAAATTACAAGAGAGCGAAGCATATAAATTTTTATGCGAATATAATTTACCTACTACTACTTTAGTCTCTCATAATATAAAGTATAATTTACAAATGCTCTTGGCATGTGGATTTACTTTTCTTGGCAATGTTATAGATACGCTAAGAGTTTCAAAACATCTCATTCCTGAGTGTGAGGGTTACTCTCTGCAGTTGCTAAGGTATGAGTTGAAACTTTATAAGAGTGAAAAAGCACAAAGCTTGGCATGCGCTGTGAGCACAAGCGAGGAAGTACTCTTGGGGTGTGCAATTGAAAATGTACTACTGGCTCATCATGCTTTACATGATGCTGTGATTGTTAAAATATTGTACGAATACCTTTTAGAGAGTGCTACTAAAGAGGAGATGACAGCGCTTAGTTTTAAAAATGTTTTAATGCAAAAGTTTGAGTTTGGAAAATATAGTGGCAGATATATTGAAGAGATTAGTGTGTGCGACCGGGGATATTTAGAGTGGATGTTAGCAAATATTTTGGATTTAAATGAAGATTTAAAATATAGTATAGATTATTATCTGCAAGCAAATTTATGAAATATTCACAATTTTCAAAATATCTTCTTCATCTCTTATAAGTTTAAATATCTTTTTCTTCATGCTCTCATCCGTAGTGAGATTAATCTCTATATGAGGTTTATTTAGTTTATAGATAATATGGTTATAGCCATTAATAGGTTCGTTTAGTACGATTTTAGCATCAAAGATATTTGAGTCATTATTAAATATTTTTTTCTCCAGCCCCTCGCACTGACTCTTTTTATACGCAACATTCTCTTTTAGCTTTTTGTAGCGTACCTGCATAACCCTGCACGACTTAAATTTTTCAATAAGAGTTGAAGAGATTTCAACTCCTTTGTTTTTGCTTGCAATAATCGCTTTTTGTATTCTTTTACATGGCTCTAAATTTTTTTTGACTTGCTCTGTGCTACTTTTAAACGCTTCTACTAAAAGAGCCAACTCATCCTTTAGTTTGCTTAAATAAGCTTCATCATCCTCTCTATTATCAAAAGCACCGGTGATTAAGGGATCAATTATAAAGGTATTCTCTTCGCCTTTTACTTTCTCAATTTGAATATATTGGGATGCTTCCATGACAACATGTGAACCAAGTGTCCCGATTTCAATAGTTTTAGCTCTGATTTTCCCGCGCAGGCAATTCTTGACAATCGCAATGTCCGCGATAATCTCGCCACCGTCTAGTGTAGTAACCTCAATTTTTCTCCCTACTGCTTTGCCTCTATGAAGTCCTATGTTTGCATTAACACACTTAATGGATGACTCATGATGTGATTGCCCGGTTATGGATAAATTACGTGTTTGAATTTGAGTCTTAGGTCCAATACTTCCCTGAATACAAAGGTTTTGAACTTTTACGTGCATACCTTCCTCTACAGCATCTTCTAAAGGATTGTTCTTTATTACGTTTATAGATATTTCAGAGTCTAAATCAGTGTTAATGGTCCCTGTTGTCCTAAAAGAAATTTCATCCACGTCGATGCTGTTTGAAACGCCATACTGATCTCCTGTTTTCACAAGATAGCCACTTTTGCTAGATAGATATTTTATATTTTCAAAACTCTCTTGCACTTCAATGTTGTTTTCAACCGTAAACACAGGCTTTGTGTCTAAATCTATAAGTTCAACTTCTATTATCTTGCCTTTGCATGTTCTTCCGTGTTGCCCTTGCTGAGGTTTAGTAAACTCAAATAACTCTTCGCCTGCTGAACAACTTAGTAAAAATCCTCTATTTGAGTAGTTAACTCTTCCTTCATTATCTTCATCGCCGGTAGGATTGTTTTTTTCAATAGCCATGAAAATTTCAGAAGTTACCGATTCTATCTCTTTTAAGCCTTGTGAAACCAGAATTTTTTTATCTTCTTTAAATGTTATGCTTTTAACTTTTTCTATTACATCTACAAACTGCTTAATCGTACTTTTATAATCTACATCAAAGAGATAAAGCATTAGATTTGATCGTATTTTTTGTTCGGTAATGAAGCTTAAGAAATCATTATAAAGCTCCTTGTAATAGTGCAGTCTTGAGCCTTTTTTAATGACTAAATATGCACAAGTATCATTGTCTTCAAACTCTATTTCAGTAATCATGCTTTTAAACGGATAAGCTTCTTCTTTGAATTTTATCTCTATGGTGTACTCTTGCTCAAATTCAATAGTATTATCTCTTAGAGATACCTCTTGTCGGTATTTATCAAAATCTTTAGCATGTATTTCAACTAAATCCGACTCAGAATCTAGGTTAGAATCTTTAAGAAAGGTCTCAACAGAGCGGATGTTAATGTAAAGTTCAGAGACAGATATATTGTTTTGCCTTGCAATTTGCATTAACTCCTTTGAAACATTGTTAGTAGTGAGAGTGACAGGGGTTATCATACAGTGCATCTTTATTTTAATTTTTTATACGAAGAAATCGACTAAATATAAAAAATATGTAATAAACTGTGTTGCATCGTATATTGGAGTATTCCACATGCCGGGATGAGCGTGCTTTTTTGTTAGTATATTTGTATATAATGTATTAATTTGATAAAGTATCGATTATTATTTACAAGGAAATTTATGAAAGTCGCAGTTGAGTGCAAATCACCGCTATTACAAAAATCTTTAGAGATGCTTTTAGCTAAATATATAAGTTCTAAAAAGCAGTGTGATATAGTTGTTAGAGATGTTAAATGTCTGAATGATGAGAGATGTTTTTATATCTCAAGTGAGAAAAATTCTGACTTAATAAAACCGTTTTCAAAGTCTCAGCTTCTGCTTGCACTTGATAACAAATACAAAAAGATAAACGGCGACACAATTGAAGACGATGAAGAGGCAGAAGAACCTTTAAATTTCGATATTTTAGAAAAACGGATAGAATTTTTAACAGCAGAATATCAGAAAAATATTTTAAAAGCAGTGAAAGCATTTTATGAAAAATAAACCTCTTACTAAAAAAATCGTGATGGGAAAATTTAAAGGAAAAACTCTAAAATTGCCCTCATCTGAGACCACAAGAAGTTCAAAAAGCATAGTCCTAGAATCTTTTTTTAACACTATACAGTTTGAAATAATAGATGCTACTTTTGTTGAGGTCTTCTCGGGAAGCGGCTCAATAGGCTTGGAAGCCCTAAGCCGCGGAGCTAAAAAGATTATTTTTATGGAGCGTGATCGTGAAGCTCTCAAAGTTTTAAAAGAAAATATTTCTGTAACAGACCCTCGTTGCTGTGAAGTTTTTAGCGGCGACAGTTTTGACAATATGAAAACTGTTGTGTCAAGTTTAAAGAAAAATGAGACGCAGGCATATTTTTATATAGATCCCCCATTCAGCATAAGAGAGGGGATGCAAGATATTTACCTAAAGATGATTAGTATGATAGCTTCACTTCCGTTAGAGGTAGTTAAACTCATTATAATCGAGCATATGACAGGTTTAGAACTACCCGAAACCGTAGGTGAGTATCAAAAGAAAAAATCTAAAAAGTTTGGAAATACAAGTTTAACCTATTTTGAAGTAGTTGAGTAGGCTTTAAGTGCCTAAAAGTGGAATAATAATTGCTATCTTTTATAACTTAAGGATTAGTTATGAAAAGAATTATTTTATTTATACTCGCTTGTACGACTATTTATGCAACAAAAATCAATGATGTTGCCAATATAGTCGGTGTTCGTGAGAATCAGATTATTGGCTATTCTTTAGTTGTCGGTCTTAACAAAACCGGTGACGGAACTACTTCAAAATTTACTCTTCAATCTATTTCTAACATGTTAAAAGCTATGAATATTGACATGAACCCTATCGATATTAAATCAAAAAATGTTGCTGCTGTTGTTGTGACCGCCAAGCTTGGTTCATTTTCTAGACAGGGTGATAAGTTTGATGTTCTTGTCTCTTCTATCGGTGACGCAAAATCACTTGAGGGCGGAACACTTTTAATGACTCCTTTAAAAGGGGTTGACGGTAAGATTTATGCCCTTGCACAAGGGGCTCTAAGTATTGGCGGTAAAAATTCAAGAGGTGCCACAAGCGAGTCGCATGCAACGGCAGGATTGGTTTTTAACGGTGGTATTGTTGAGAGAGAAATCACTATTGATTTATATAATCAAGAGTATGTGACACTCTCTCTAAAAGAGTCTAGTTTTAAAAATTGTGTGTCAGTACAAAAATCCATAAATAACTTCTATAACACGCAAGTTGCGGTAGCAATGGACCCGAGAACAGTGAAAATGAAAAAACCTGAGCACAAATCAATGATAGAATTTTTAGCAGAAGTTCAAGAGATTGAGATGGACTATAATCCTAATAGCAAGATTATTATCAATGAAAGAACGGGAACAATTATTGCTGGTGTTGACATTGAAGTTAAGCCTGTAATAATGACACATGGTGATATTACCATAAAAATAAAAGAACACACTGATTCAAACAATCCAGCCGGCTCACTCATAGTTGACAGTGATTTGGTTATAGGACTTAATGAAAATGAGGTTTATATGCAAGAGGGTACAACAACCGTTGCAAACTTAGTTAGGTCTTTGCAAAAACTTGGCGCTACTCCTAAAGATATAATATCTATTTTAGAAGCTATGAAAAGTGCGGGCAGTATAACTGCCGAACTGAAGGTAATATAATGAGTGCTTATGGTCTAAGTAGTTTAAATATTCAATCTCAGCATTTAGCACAACAGCATACTATTCCTAAAATAAATCCAAAAGCTGAAGATGCTGAACTACGAAAGCAGACAGATGCTTTTGAATCGGTCATTGTGAAAATGTTGATGGACAATGCTATGAAAGATGAGAAAGACCTTTTTTCACAGCAAAAAGATCCGGGAGATAAAATTTACAAGTCAATGTATAGAGATGAACTGAGTAAAGCGAGTGCCGGCGGTTTTGGATTTTCGCAAATGTTATATGACTATTTAAGTCAAAAGTAGCAAATGCGGTTTTGCAAAGCAAAAACTTTCTTTAGAAAAGTAGCAAATGCGGTTTTGCAAAGCAAAAACTTTCTTTAGAAAAAAAATAGGGCTTTTTGTGGAAGTTTACTTCAAATTTTCTCTTATTTGTCGATATGCTTGTACGGTAAAATACAAGAGTGACAAAGTAAAGGAAAAGTTATGATTTCACAAGTTAATGGGTCAGCTGTTAGAAGTGCTTATATTAGTAATAGTGGCGAGCAAAAAGCTCAAAAAAGAGAAAGTATGAATGTGTTGGAACAAGGCGATATGAGCAAGGTTGAGAAGATTAAAGAGTCTTTGGCATCTGGCGAATATAAAGTTGATTTACAAGCGCTCTCAGAAAAAATAGCTGACGAGTTGTTGTAAGCTTATATAAAAAATAAGGGTTTAAAATGTTGTCTCATCATTTGCAAGGTGCTTTAAAAAATTTAAGAGATTTAGTCAAAATAACTGAGCTGGACATGCAAGATATAAAAGAAGCTAAGCATGATTCACAGTTTGAAAGATTATCGCTAAAAGAAGAGACTATTAAAAGTTTCGAGCAAAAAAAAGCTATGATAGACCACGAAATTTCATCTTTGATGACTGTAAACCCGGATAAAGATTTACCTCAATTATTAAACGAAGAACAACATGTTGCCTTGGATGAACTGAAATCTGAACTATCTAATTTAAGAGAAGTTAACAAGCGCTATGCAAAACTAGTTTTAGTTGTCAGTAATTTATATAATACGTTTTTAGAAAAAATAGTTCCTACTGAAATGCATGGTTATAAAAAAGTAGCATCTAAAGATTCTTCTATCTTGCAGATAAGAGTATAGGAAAGGAGTTCGGTATGGCATCTATTTTTAATGCACTTAACATTGGTTACAGTGGTCTTAATGTGGCTCAGGTCGCTATTGACACAACGGCACACAATATTTCTAATGCGGAAAGTGAAGGGTACTCCAGACAAAGAGTTATAACTGCTGCCTCAACTCCTATTACTATGAATCCCGGTCAGGTCGGTAACGGCGTAGATATTATGGAGATAGAGAGAGTCTTTGATAACTTTGTCTTTGACAGATATACCGGCATATCTTCAACCAAAGAATACAGTGATTTTGAAACAAACACTTTAGAAACGCTCTCTACATATTTTCCTGAAATAGATAATGTCGGAATAAAAGTAGATTTGCAAGAATTTTATAATATGTGGCAAACATTTTCTGATAATCCGGATAACGATTCAGTAAAATTGGCACTTGCTAAACAAACAGAAAGCCTTTCTTCTCACATTACACAAACACAAACACAAGTTTTGTCATTACAATCACAAATTAACGATGAGCTGGGTGTAAATATAAACGAAGTTAATAAACTAGCCAAAGAGTTGTCGGTATTGAATGTAGCTATAGATACTGCTGAATCAGTTGGTGAATTTACGGCCAATGATTTAAGAGATAAAAGAAATGTAATTGAGCTAAGTTTATCACGACTCATAGGAAGCGATGTAAACTCCGGACAGCTAGAATCGAATATTCAAATCAGTAGTAATTCAAATATAAAAACCGGAAGTTATACCTTAAGCGTAAATGGTTTTAATATTGTTGATGGAAATACATACCATCCTCTTCATTTAACTAATGAAGGCAATGCAAGTGGTTTTTATGAAATTTCATACGAGAGACAAGACGGTGTTTTAATTCCACTAGAAGAGACTATAACTGGTGGTAAAGTTGGTGCTATTTTAGATCTTAGAGGTGCAACTATAGACACAACAAGCGGAATGCCTGTTGATGGCACTCTGCAAAAAGTTGTAACCGAACTTGATGCTTTTGCAAAAGGTCTCATTGAAGCAACAAATAATTTATACGCACAAACTCCAAGTACGAGGATGACTTCAAACACGTTAACAGATGTTAGTGCAACAAGTTCAATTATGAATTCATCTCTGAATGTAAAGGAAGGCTCATTTGATTTAGTAGTTTATGACATTGATGGCAATGAAGCAGCCCGAAGATCAATAAATATAGATTTTGAAACAACAATGACCGGAGTATTAGGTTCTAACTCAATTCAGGCTCAACTTAGTGCACAAATAGATGATAACGGCGACGGTAATGCCAATAATGATGTTGATAATTTTATAAATTTTAACTGGGCTAAATTTGCCAGCGGTGACAATGCACTAGAACTTACGATGGATGGAATGTCAGAGTCAATGGGTTATACTTTTGCAATAGCCGACAATTTAAAAAGCACTTCATTTTCATCGGGGACTAATTTTGCCGGCGCTTTAGGGATAAATAGATTTTTTGATGGCAATAGTGCTAAAAATATTGATTTAAACACTACACTAAAATCTAATCCAACCCTAATATTTGCAGGATATACAGCCACGTCCGGAGACAATAGAGTTGCTTTAAGCATGATTCAGCAACAGTTTGAAAAATATGATTTTAATGTTGGGGGCACATCTTATAATTCAACCACATATGGTATGTTTGACATTATTGCCACTGAAGTCGGTATTGCTACAAATGTAGCGATTTTAAGAAATGAAACTGTATCAACTCAGTTTAACTCAACCGAAATGGAATATGCTTCCGTTTCAAAAGTAAGTATTGACGAAGAGATGACAAATCTGATTAAATATCAAACCTCTTATGGTGCCGTGGCAAAAGTCATAACAACGATTGACCAAATGATGCAAACACTTCTTGGAATTAAACAGTAATTTCCACATGCCAAAGAGTTTTGCATGAAATTACCTCTTGTTAGTATCTTTGTTCTTCTGTTTGTGTTTATATTCTCTTTTTTTGGTTCTTTTTTTTACAGTATAGATGCCTATAATTTGTCTAGTTACTCAATTTTGCTTCCTCCGTCGTATGAGCATTTTTTAGGTACTGACAGACTTGGACGAGATATTTTGGCTCGGCTGATTGAGGGTGGAAAGATTTCTCTTATTATTGGAGTCGGAAGTGCTTTTATAGCTTCTGTTATTGGACTGCTACTGGGTTCAATGGCTGGATATTTTAGAGGGAGAGTTGATAAAGGGTTTATTATCCTCGTAGATCTTTTTTTAACCTTTCCAACATTCTTCTTACTTTTAGCACTTGTGAGTTATGTAAACGCATCTGCATGGGTATTAATAGTCATTATTTCCATTACAGGATGGATGACAACAGCAAGACTTATTCGTTCAGAGAGTTTTAGTATAACTTCAAAACCATTCATTAAAATTTTGAACATCGCAAATATCAGTAAAATAAAAATCCTTTTTAAATACTACGCCCCAATACTTGCTCCTATATACTTTGTAAGCTTCACTTTTGGAGTCGGCGGTGCGATACTTGCAGAATCAGGGCTCAGCTTTTTAGGGCTTGGCATAGTTGCTCCACAAATGAGTTGGGGAACAATTTTAAGTGGAGGAAAAGATGTTGTCGAAATTGCCTGGTGGGTAAGTTTTTTCCCGGGCTTGATGATTTTTCTAGTGACATTTTCCCTTATAAATATTTCAAACTATCTTCAACAACTCACTAATAAAAAACAGATTCAAATTTAAATTGAGACTTTTGGTTTAAGATAATGAAGCTATAGAGCCTCTTGCAAATCTCAATCACAAATCCCCCTAAATATCGTAAAGAGATTGCAAGAGGCTCTACTTTGACTTTATATAAAATCAAAAATATCGTTTACATTTGATATAATCATAAAAATTCATGAATGGGTTGAAGGCGGAATAGAATAATGATACTAATGATCGACAATTATGATAGCTTTACTTACAATATTGTTCAGTACTGTAGAGAATTAGGTGCGGATTTAAAGATAATTAGGAACGACGAGATGAGTGTTAAAGAGATTGAAGCTCTTAAGCCTGAAAAAATTATTATTTCTCCTGGTCCGGCAACGCCTAACGAAGCTGGAATTACATTAGAGCTAATAGAATATTTTAAAGATAAATTGCCAATATTAGGAATATGTTTAGGACATCAAAGTATTGCACAGGTATTTGGCGGAGATGTTGTAAGAGCTAAAAATATGATGCATGGAAAAACATCAAAAATGAAGAGAGTTGGAGAGTGTGCAATATTTAAAGATTTACCTGAGGAATTCACAGCTACAAGGTATCACTCCTTGATTGTACACAAAGATACATTGCCTGAGACAATAGAGGCTACAGCTTTTAGTGAAGATGATAATGAGATAATGGCTCTTAAAATCAAAGGTAAAGATATCTATGGTGTACAATTTCACCCAGAATCTATCATGAGTGAATATGGACATGAGATAATCGGAAATTTTTTAAAACTATGAAATATCGAATCATCTTATTCTTAATACTTGGAGTAGATGCATTCGTTCTTTTTCTGCAAACCTCTGAACTCTCTATATCGTATGATGAAGCAACTTTGCTTTATGGAGAGTTCTCATTTTTACAACTTGTTGTAAAAGCTTCACTTAGTATTTTTGGAACAAATGACTTCGCACTTAGAGTTCCAATGATTACTCTTCATATATCAAGTGCAATACTGCTTTATATAGTATCCAAAAAATATATACAACGTGAAGAAAACAGACTCTGGCTTATACTTGTTTTTGTTTTGCTGCCTGGAGTAATTAGCTCTGCTCTATTGGTAGACGGAGCAGGCTTAGTAATATTTGGACTACTACTGTTTGTTTATATATATGAAAATTACTCTAAAAAATACCACTATATGTGGCTAGCTTTACTCACTCTGCTTGATGGCGGGTTTATGTATCTCTTCTTCTCTTTAACTGTTTTTGCTTTATACACAAAACAAAAATACTTTTTTCTCTTTAATATAGTTTTATTCTCTATCTCAATGTATCTGTACGGTATAAATACTGAGGGTTTACCGAAAGGTCATTTTTTAGATTCTATCGGGATGAATGCTGCGATTTTTACACCTATTATTTTTATATATTTATCTTACGTATTATATAAGAGGTATTTAACAAATCAAATTGATATAGTATGGTTTATATCTTCTTTAACGTTAATTGTTTCTCTTGTATTGTCATTTAGACAGAGAATACATATAGAAAATTTTGCACCATATTTAATACTAGCTCTTCCTCTGGGTGCACAAACATTTTATTCATCTTATAGAGTCAGATTAAAAATGTTTAGAACAAAATATAAGCTTATTTTTATTATTTCTTTAGTTTTTTTATTCATCAACAGTTTTGTAGTGATATGTAACAAAGAGTTATATTTACTACTAGATAACCCTAAAACACATTTCGCCTACAAAATGCACATAGCAAAAGAGTTAGCGACACAACTCAGAAAACGTAAAATATATTGTGTCAATTCTAAAGGCGAAATGCAAAAAAGATTAAAATTTTATGCTATATCAGAGTGTGAAAATAATATATTAATAGAAAATAGCATTAAAAATATCGAAAATTCAAATGTAACAATAAGTTACAAAAATGTACCAATCTATAATGCATATGTTACAAAAATAAACACTCAATAAATCTATTTAATTCTAAATATAAAGTGATGATATAAATTAAACATGATATGTTAAACTAGCTTATAAATATCAAAAAGGGAGTTTCTATGGCTCAAAAATCGATACGAGAATATGATGCTAAGTCTATTTTAGCAAAACATTGGAATAAGTACTTTCCAGATTTTACTTATGCATACGAAACGGTAATGGTTCAAAATGGCTCAGAGTTAGCTGAAGCTGCAAAAACTAGAGCTTGGCTAAAAGAAAAGACCTTAGTTGCAAAGCCGGATATGTTATTTGGTAAGCGTGGCAAAAATAATTTAGTACTTTTTAGAGATACTAAACCTGGTGATGTTTCTTTAGCCAAAGCTGTGTCATGGATTGATGAAAAATCATCTACACTACAATCTGTTTATTTTTCATTTGATGGTGACAAGCCTACTGGCGAAGCTAAAACAGGCATGTTGACTCATTTCGTAGTTGAACCGTTTACTCCACACTTGCAAGAAGAAGAATATTATATTTCTGCTACATGTGTTGGTGACAATGATATGCTATACATGTCTGCTGAGGGTGGAATGGAAGTTGAAGAGGGATGGGATGAAAAAGTAACGGAAGTAGCTTTTCCTATTACTGATACTGAAGAAGAGATTGCTGAAAAAATTAGAGCAAATATTCCTTCTGACGTAGCTGATGCAGATAAAGCAAAATTCGCTGAATTTGCTATTGGTTTCTTTAGAGCATACAGAGAATTAAACTTCGCATATTTAGAAATTAATCCATTTGTTATGCAAGGTAACAAAATTGAATTACTTGATATGGTTGCAAAACTAGATGATACTGCTGGATTTATGATGGTAGATGACTGGGGCGATGTAGAATATCCAACTTCATTTGGTATGGAAGAAAAATCTCCAGAGGTTTTAGCAATTGAGGATGCTGACAGTAAATCAGGAGCTTCACTTAAGCTTACAATCCTTAAGCCAGAAGCTAGAATCTGGACAATGGTTGCCGGTGGTGGCGCTTCAGTTGTTTATGCTGACACTATTGCTGATTTAGCTGGAATCGATGATTTAGCAAATTACGGTGAGTACTCTGGCGGCCCGACTACTAGTGAAACAAAGTTCTATGCTGAGACATTATTAGATTTAATGACTAGAGAAAAAGATGCTCAAGGCAGAGATAAAGTTTTAATTATCGGGGGTGCTATCGCTAACTTCACTGATGTTGCAAAAACATTTACCGGTATTATTCAAGCTTTTGAAGAGTATGCAGAGAAAATGAAAGAAGTTGGCATCAGAATTTATGTTAGACGCGGTGGACCAAATTATGAAAAAGGTCTTAAAGATATTAAAGAAGCGGCAGATAGATTAGGTCTTTATATAGAAATTTATGGTCCGCAAACTCACGTAACAGACATCGTGCGTATGGCACTAGCGAAGTAAGGGGAAAAAATGGCAAAATTATACACTAGAGATACACAAGCAATTTTTTGGAATAACAATACAACTGCAATTCAAAGAATGTTGGATTATGACTATACGATTCAGAGAAAAACTCCATCGGTGGCGGCTATTGTTGCTCCTACAAGTGGAAGTAAATTTGAGAAATTTTTCTATGGTCCGGATGAAATAATGATTCCACTTTATAAAAGTACAGCTGCAGCAAAGGTGCACCAGCCTCAAGCTGATGTACTTTTAAACTTTGCATCATTTAGAACAGCATATGATGTAACAATGGAAGCTCTTAACATTGGTGGTTTCTCATCTATGATGATTACAGCTGAGGGCATTCCTGAGAGACTAGCTCGTCATATGAATGCCTATGCTCGTGAAAAAAATGTTATTGTTATCGGGCCGGCAACAGTTGGTGCTATCGCTCCAGGTGCATTTAAAATTGCAAATATTGGCGGAACAATTGAAAATATTGTTCAATCAAAACTTCATCGGGCAGGTTCATGTGGACTCGTAACACGTTCAGGTGGCTTATTTAATGAACTTGCAAACATCATTTCCATAAATGCTGATGGTATTGCGGAGGGTGTTGCTATTGGAGGAGACCGTTTTGTAGGCTCGGTTTTTATTGATAACATGTTAAGAATGCAAGAAAATCCAGAAGTAAAGTATATGATTCTTTTGGGTGAAGTCGGCGGTACTGAAGAGTATAAAGTAATCGAAGCTATAAAATTAGGAAAAATTACGAAACCAGTTATTGCTTGGTGTATTGGTACAATTGCTAAATACTATGATTCAGGTGTTCAGTTTGGTCATGCAGGTGCTTCTGCAAATAATCAGATGGAAACTGCTGAGTATAAAAACAGAGCAATGGCAGAAGCTGGTATTCATGTGCCTGCATCATTCAATGATTTACCAAATATGATTAAAAAAGTATTTACTGATTTGAAACTTCCTGAAATTCCAGAGCCAGAAATGAAGGTATGCCCTAGCGTTAGAAAATCTAAAGAGTTTATTTGTACGATTTCTGATGACAGAGGAGACGAAGCTACATATGCAGGTTTCCCAATTTCTTCTTTAGCTACTCCAGACACCGGCAAAGGTATCGGTGATGTTGTTTCTTTGTTGTGGTTCAAAAAACAGTATCCAAAATGGGCCACGGAGTTCATTGAAACTGTAATCAAAACTGTTGCAGATCATGGTCCAGCGGTTTCGGGTGCACATAATGCAAAAGTAACAGCTCGTGCAGGAAAAAGTGTTGTTGAATCACTCGTAACAGGTCTTTTAACAATTGGTTCAAGATTTGGAGGTGCAATTGATGGTGCGGCAGAGCATTTTAAATATGCAGATGATAACAAACTGACTGCTGCTGAATTTTTAAATCATATGAAAAAATTAGCTATTCCAATTCCGGGTATTGGTCACCGTATTAAATCTCTTAAAAATCCAGACTTAAGAGTTGAAGGTCTTAAAAAGTTTGCTAAGGAATATTTCCCAGCAACACCACTACTTGATTATGCGTTGACCGTTGAGCAGTTAACTACATCTAAAAAAGAGAATCTAATTCTTAATGTTGATGGTACTATTGGTATATTAATGGTTGATATGTGGAGAGCATTAGGTTATGAGGAGGCAGAAATTAATGAATTCATCTCTTCTGGTACGCTTAACTCATTCTTTATTCTAGGAAGAACTATTGGTTTCATCGGTCATGTTCTTGATGAAAAACGTCTCGCAATGCCAATGTATAGACACCCAATGTCAGATATTCTTTACGATGTACAAGTAGCAGAGAAGATCTAATAATTTTTTTATTTTCAAGGAATTAAATCTCCTTGAAATCTCTCAACATTCTTCCTTAGAATTCAAACAAGACATTTTTTCAGATATACTTAATATTATTAATTAATAGGGAGTTCTTATGAATAAAGCATTTACATTATTAGAATTAGTCTTCGTCATTGTAGTTGTGGGCATTCTAGCCGCTATAATTATCCCAAACACAAGAACAAATCCGTTGAGAGAAGCTGCTATTCAACTTGTATCTCACATTAGGTACACTCAACATTTGGCAATGGTTGATGATAAGTTTGATATGAATAATCCTAAATGGTATAAATCAAGATGGACTATAGTGTTTAATTCTGACGCATATACAAACAACAAGGAAGCGTATACAATTTTTTCTGATAGCCCATCTTATTCTGGAAATCCAGGAACTGATGAACCTGCAATAAACCCATCTAATATTGAGTTAATGTTAAGTGGAGGATTCTCGGGAGGGCCGAATAGTTTGGATTATAATCATCCTGACTTTAAAGGAACTAAGGAATTAAATATTGGCACTAAGTATAATATTACAGATGTTGAGTTCAATAGTGATTGCCAGTCATCTTCTAGTGAAAGATTAAGTTTTGATAATCTCGGAAGACCTTTAATTGGTAAGATGTCTAGTTACTCTCAGCCTTATGTTAATAATAGAATTTTGGAGAACCAATGTCGAATTAGCTTGATAAATAGTGAAGGTAATGTTACTATAGCTATAGAGCCGGAAACTGGATATGCACATATATTAGATTAACTGATATTAAAAGCAATCTATTCATCTTACAACAAAACAATTTAAAAATCTTTTAAATATTTACCTAACAATTAAGAATCATCTAAGCATACACTCCCTATAATTCCCATCCACAAAC
>MNYP01000036.1 GCA_001873135.1 Helicobacteraceae bacterium CG2_30_36_10 | reverse complement strand
AAGCAGGAGAGGTAAGAGTCCTTGTCGCAACAGATATCGCTGCTCGAGGGATAGATATAGACCAGTTGCCGCATGTTGTGAATTTTGAACTGCCAAACGTTCCCGAAGACTATGTGCATCGTATCGGACGGACAGGTCGTGCGGGGAATTTTGGAGAAGCTGTATCTCTTGTATGTATTGATGAGAAAGAACTTTTAGAAAATATTGAAAAACTTATCAAAAAAGATATTCACAAGTTTGTTATAAAAGGCTTTGCACCGGACCCGTCCATTAAAGCTGAACCGATTCAGAAAAAAAGAGGCGGAGGTTCAAATAACAGAAGCCGCCCTAGCAACAGAGCTCCTTCTCCAAGAGGCAGAAGATAAGTTAATTTTCTTTATATTTTAATGCTTTGTGCTATAATTTTTAGACTAAATAGTGGCATAAAGGATTACATTGATTAAAAAAATTGAAACAGCTCAGACACTCCTTGAAGCGCTCCCTTATATTAAAAAATATGCTAACGAAATTTTTGTTATTAAATATGGCGGTTCTGCACAGATAAATGCTGAGTTAAAAGATAAGTTTGCTCAGGATATTATACTTTTATATCTTGTTGGTATTAAGCCTGTTATCGTCCATGGTGGCGGGAACAAAATAAACGAAATGTTAGATAGGCTTCAAATAAAGAGTGAATTTGTAGATGGAATGAGAGTTACAAATGCTCAGGTCATGGAGGTTGTTGAGATGGTTCTTGGCGGGAACATCAATAAAGAGATAACCACACTGCTAAATATGCATGGAGCGAAGGCTTTTGGTATGACGGGAAAAGATGCAAACTGTATTACGGCAATTCCAAAAGACAATGGCAAATATGGGCTGGTCGGTGAGATCGTCAACATTGACGGCAAAGTCATAACAAATTTATTAGCAGATAAATTTATACCGGTAATTGCTCCCATAGCCTCAGCAAATGAAAGTGGTCACCCGGGGTTTAATATTAACGCCGATTTGGCGGCAAGTAAAATCGCAGCTGCCATTGGTGCAAAAAAAGTCATCTTTATGACGGACATCGCAGGTGTTCTTGATAAAAATAAAAATTTATTAGATACACTGACTCAGGCTGAGATAGAAGCGTATAAAGCTGATGGAACTATACACGGCGGGATGATACCAAAGGTTGACGCATGTCTTGAAGCAGTGAATGCAGGGGTAGAGAAGGCACACATCATAGATGGCAGAGTCGAACACTCTTTACTGCTGGAAATACTCACTAGTGAGGGTGTCGGAACAGTTATAAAGCTATAAAAAAATAGAAATAATTTAAAAACAAAAAAAGGTAAATTTATGAATACAGAAAAAGAGTTAAGTGCAAGAAGTGGCGGTGTATGTGAGCTTTGCGGCAGTAGTGAGAGTCTGAGTGTTTTAGAGGTAAAGCCTTCAAATGGAAGTTCTGAGCAGTCTATTTACGTATGTTGTACATGCCAAGAGCAGATAAATAATCCTGAGACAATGGATGAAAATCACTTTAACTGCCTTAATGACAGCATGTGGAGCGAGACTCCTGCGGTTAAAGTAATGAGCTACATCTTGCTTAACAGACTTGGTCGCCAAGATTTAGTGGAGATGATGTACCTAGAAGATGCTGAGCAAAAGTGGGCTGAATCAGCCCTTAATGCTGAGACAAACAAAATAGTTCATAAGGATGCTAACGGCGTTATTTTAAGTGCGGGAGACAGCGTAGTGATTCTTAAAGACCTGGAAGTAAAAGGTGCAGGCTTTACTGCCAAACGCGGAACCACGGTCACTCGGATTGCTCTTCCTGCGGATATTGATGATCACATTGAAGGTCGTGTAAACGGAACTAAAATCTTCTTAAAAACAGAATTTATTAAAAAAGTATAATGAAGCCAAGTCAACGATTTTTCAAAATAGATAAAGACTTTAGGTCGCCTTACGCAAGGGACAGAGACAGAATTATTCACTCTGGAAGTTTTAGAAAACTTGAGTATAAAACTCAGGTTTTTTTAAATCAAGAGGGTGATTTTTTTCGCACAAGGCTTACACACTCTATAGAAGTCTCTCAAATTGCCCGTTCCATTACTTCACATCTTGGTTTAAATGAGGCATTGGCTGAAGCAATTGCATTAGCTCACGATTTAGGGCATACACCTTTTGGTCATATTGGTGGGGATACCCTGAATGAGTGCCTAAAAGAAGATGGCTTTGGCTTTGGGTTTGAGCACAACTTTCAGAGTTTTAGAGTTGTTTCGTGCCTTGAAAAAAGGTATAAAGATTTTGATGGACTCAATCTTACTTTTGCTACTTTAGAGGGTATCTTAAAACACTCTTATCCGTACAGAAAAAGTTTTTTGCCATCTAGTATCCATGAACAGTTTAACCTTGACACACACCCGTCCATTGAAGCAATGATAGTAGACCGTGCTGACGAGATTGCATATATCAGCCATGATATTGATGATGGTATTAATGCGGGGCTTATTAGTTTTCTTGACCTTAAAGAGAGTGAACTTCTTTGCGAAATATTAGAAAAAGTTGCAGATGAAGGAGTTGGAGAGGAAAACGATGAGATGTTTCGTTACCGCTTTAGTTCACATCTCATTAATCATCTTGTATATTCTCTTCTAGAATATTCCAAAGACAAGGTTCACAGTGGGAAAGTTTTAAGTGCCACGCTTGAGAGTAAAACTCAAATTCCTATCGGTTTTGAGCCGGAACTAGAGACACAAATCAAAAAATTGAAAAAACTGCTTTTTATAAAACTTTATCAACATAAAAAAATAGTTATAAAAATGTATGCAGGCAAACAAGCTATAAAAGGGCTTTATAGAGGACTTATGGAAGAGGAGAAAATGCTTCCCGAGTTTTACCGCAAACAGTTAGATATAAGAAATAAACATAGAGTTGTTGCCGATTATATAGCCTCTATGAGCGACAGACACGCACTTAGTTTTTATAATGAAATGTATGGAAAACTATAGAAATATAGTTTTTTATATAAAAAATATTTTGTTAGTGTGTGTAAGTTGATTTTTTAAGAGGATAAACACAGCCCGAAGGCTAGTGTTTACAGGCGTGACTCGTAACGTCTCATCATATAAAGACGCTTAAGCATTTTCTTTCTTGAAGCAATTTTGAATTTCTTAAGCTTTTCAGTTGCTGTTTCATGGAAACGGCGAGCACGAGCTTCAGTAACGATTAAGTTACGGTCAGTCTGCTTTTTGAAACGGCGGTAAGATGCATCAAAACTATCATCATGACGAAGT
>MNYP01000044.1:2999-3198 GCA_001873135.1 Helicobacteraceae bacterium CG2_30_36_10 | reverse complement strand
TGCAAAACAATCATTTTTCAAATTTCAAGGCTGTTGGCAAATTAGTAAATCTTCAAGAGAAGACAAAAGATTTTATAACAGAGAATTTTGCAGTTGGAATCGGACATACGCGTTGGGCTACTCACGGAAAACCGACAGAGTTAAATGCACATCCACACTTAGGTGAAAACTCTTATGTTGTTCATAATGGAATTATAGA
>MNYP01000044.1:0-2987 GCA_001873135.1 Helicobacteraceae bacterium CG2_30_36_10 | reverse complement strand
ATTAAAAAAAGCTCTTATGGATAAGGGAGTTAAATTTGTAAGTCAGACAGATACGGAAGTTATAGTGCATCAGTTTGAAAAAAATTTAAAAATATCTGCAAATGCCTTTGAAGCTTTTTCTAAAACCCTACAAGAGATAAAAGGTGCTTACGCAATTTTACTTGTAACAAAACAAGAGCCTGAGACAATTTACTTTGCAAAACACGGCTCACCGATGATAGTAGGTATAAATGCAGAAGGGGAAAAATATTTTGCCTCTTCAGACAGCCCTCTTATTGGACACTGTGAGGAAGTAAACTACTTTGAAGATGGAGACTTTGGGTATGTTAATGTAACTGAATTAGCAATTTTTGATAAAAACGCCAACAAAAAAGAGCCTCTTTTTTCAACTCTGTCAAAAAATAAACTCTCCGCGCAAAAAGACGGCTTTCGCTTTTTTATGGAAAAAGAGATTTATGAGCAAAGCACTGTTATAGTTGATACTATGATGGGAAGGCTTTGTGATGAAGAGATTCTTTTTGATGAGATTGAGAAGTCTCTGTTTGATGGGATTAATGAGATAAAACTTTGTGCATGTGGAACTTCTTACCACTCAGCGCTTAGTGCATCGTATCTGTTTGAGCGCTATGCTAAAATAAAAACCTCCGTAGAGATAGCGAGTGAGTTTAGATACAGAGAACCGATTATGACCAAAGATACTCTTTTTGTCGTAATTTCTCAAAGCGGGGAGACCGCCGATACGCTTGAAACTTTAAAAATGGCAAAAAATGCCGGACTTAAAACTTTAGTTATCTGTAACGTAGACAACTCTTCCATGGTAAGACTCTCAGATGCAAGTATACTTACAAGAGCGGGAATAGAAAAAGGTGTCGCCTCTACAAAAGCTTTTGCTACACAAGTTACTGTCTTTTGGATGTTAAGCCTTTATATAGCAAAATTGAGAAATTCTCTCCAAAAGAAGGAGATAGCAAGACAAATTGCACTCTTAAGAGAAGTTCCCGCTTCTTTAATAGTCACTGACACTATGCATGAACGAATGAAACGTCTCTCAAAAAGGTATCTTCACGGACATGGCTTTTTCTTCATAGGTCGTGATATATTCTTTCCGCTTGCTCTTGAGGGTGCATTAAAATTAAAAGAGATTTCTTATCTTCATGCTGAGGGCTATCCAAGCGGAGAGATGAAACATGGTCCTATAGCATTAGCCGACCCTAGACTTTTTACCATTGCCCTGCTTCCGCAGCATCTGCTTTATGAAAAAGCAAAAAGCAATGTTGAAGAATTGAGTGCCAGAGACTCAACTATATGTGCAATCAGCCCTATAGAGTTTGACAAAGCGGATGACTTCATCCAGATTTCCACATGCCAGGATTATATGCTGGAATTTTTTGAGATGATGGTTGTTGTGCAGCTCTTAGCATTAGAGATTTCTGTCAGACTCGGCAATGATGTTGATATGCCCAGAAACCTAGCAAAGAGTGTAACTGTAGAATAAGTATATTTAATACAAAAATTTTATCTCAATTAAAGCACTTTCACTTTAAATTCATAAATTTTTAGATATTATCTAAAATAAAATTGAATTTAAAGTGATGCAAATGCAAACAAAATCAAAGCTTCTTCTCGCTGTAACTCTTATGCTCTTAGGTCTGACCGCTGCTACCATTATTAACGTATCTCTTAATTTTAGGCAATACAGTATAGATAATGCTATTGAAAAGTCAAGAATGGCAGCAACCATTGTAAAAGATGGTCTTACCGCTCATATGCTCAACGGTATGATGGATAAAAGAGAGTACTTTTTAAACGAGATATCTCATAATAATGAGATTAAATCACTCTGGCTTTCCAGATCTGATAATGTTATAAAACAGTATGGCGAAGGGTTTAATAATGAGACTATTAGGGATGCCATAGACACTCAGGTGCTCAGCAGTGGGAAAATGGCACAAAAAATCACAGAAACTACAGGTAAGATAACTCTGAGAGTGACTATTCCTTATAATGCAACTCATAATTCCGCTACCATCAACTGCTTAAGCTGCCATGATGTGCAACAAGGCGATACCCTTGGTGCCATAAGTATGGAGTTTGATATCAGCGATATGAGAAGTAGCGGTATGATGACAATTTTAAAAATACTTGGAATAAACCTGCTTTTCATTGTTGTTTTCTTAAGTTTAATCAACCACTATGTCTCACCTTATCTAAAGTTGTTCACTAACTTGCAAGAGGGAATTAAAAAAGCACATAGCGGAAATTTTACTCATAGATTTAAAACTACTATTTCGGGAGAAGAAAAAAGTATTATTTCGCATATGAACATACTCTTTTCAAAAATGCAAGAAACTTTTGGAGACATAAAGCATAATCTTTCAACTTTTATACCCCAAGGATGTGTCTCCTCAAGTGACCCTCTTTATGAAGCTAAAACTATTATAGGTGAACTCTCAGATATTTATAAATTTAAAAAGACAATAGAACTTGATTCATCAAAAGAGATGGTCTATTCAAGGATCATCGATGTATTAAAAATAAAATACGATATTCAAAATTTTGCATTTTATGAGATTGGCAACGTCTTACATACTAGAAGATTAGTCTATATTTCCAATGGGGAGAGCATATGCTTTGAGAGTGTTGATAAAAATGCTCTAGAGTGCAGAGCACATAGAACTAAGAGTGATGTTATATCAACAGAGTTTGTTAATCTATGCCAGACATGCAATGCTAAAGAGCTGAAACATCTCTGTATTCCTTTTAGTATTAATGCAGATGCCTCATTAGTTATATCTATTACAGCTAAAACAAATGCCGAAATAGGTAGAATCAACTCTAAAATAGCAAGTATCAAAAATTACCTTGAAGCTGCAAAACCTGTTATTGAGAGCAAGATTCTTATGGAAAAACTTCGTGATACTTCACTTAGAGATGGAATGACCGGGCTTTATAACAGAAGATTTTTAGAAGAGTTTATAGACCAAGTC
>MNYP01000155.1 GCA_001873135.1 Helicobacteraceae bacterium CG2_30_36_10 | reverse complement strand
AATCATTTATTAAAAAAGGTGATGGTACTGTTAGAATTGAATTAAACGGAAAACTACTTAAAGAGATTCAAGCAGTTGACAAAGAAGTCTTAGACGGTACGTTTATGTCTATAAAAGCATTAAGAAAATTCTTAGAAGAGACCATTGCAGAAGCTAAAGAGAAAGATGTTCTTTGGTCTATTCACTTAAAAGCAACAATGATGAAAGTTTCAGACCCTATTATGTTTGGTCATGCCGTACAAGTATTCTTCAAAGATGTATTTGCTAAATATAGTGATGATTTAGCATCCATTGGATACAACGCCAACTTAGGCCTTGGTGACTTATACAAAAAATTAGCTATTCTTCCAGCAGATAAAAAAGCACAAATCGAAGCAGCAATAATGGCTACTTATCCAACACAGCCAAGAATGGCTATGGTTGATTCTGACAAAGGTACTACGAATTTACATGCTTCAAATGATGTTATTATTGATGCTTCTTTACCTGTTGTAATACGTGATGGCGGTCAAATGTACAATGCTGCTGGAAAGTTAGAAGAGTGTGTAGCTGTTATTCCTGATCGTTGTTATGCTACTATGTACAAAGCATGTGTTGATGATTGTGTTAAGAATGGCCAATTTGATGTAACTACTATGGGCTCAGTATCCAATGTTGGTCTAATGGCACAAAAAGCTGAAGAGTATGGCTCTCACCCAACAACTTTCGAGATGGCAGAAGACGGTGTAGTAAAAGTTTTAGATACAGACGGTTCTACTTTGATGGAATTCAATGTAGAAAAAGGTGATATCTGGAGAATGTCTAGAACTAAAGATATTCCAATTAAAGACTGGGTTAGGCTTGCTGTAGAACGTGCTAGATTGACAAATACTCCTTCAGTATTCTGGCTAGATGAAAATCGTGCTCACGATGCTAATATGATAAAAAAAGTTAATGAGTATTTAAAAGACTATGATATTTCAGGTTTAGAACTACCAATTATGGATTCTGCTGAAGCTATGGAATATTCTTTAAAAAGAGTAAGGAAAGGTCAAGATACTATTTCCGTAACAGGCAATGTTTTAAGAGATTACTTAACTGACCTTTTCCCAATTTTAGAGCTTGGAACATCTGCAAAAATGCTTTCAATTGTTCCTTTATTAGCTGGTGGCGGTTTATTTGAGACTGGTGCCGGTGGATCTGCTCCTAAACATGTTGAACAATTTCTTAAAGAAGGTCACCTTCGTTGGGATTCACTTGGTGAGTTCTTAGCGCTTGCAGAGTCTTTAAGATTTATTGCACAAAAAAATAATTCTAAAAAGTTAGAAGTAGTAACAACCGCACTTGATGTAGCAAACAATGCTTACCTGGATAATAACAAAGAGCCTGGCAGAAAAGCTGGTGAGCCCGACAACAAAGCAAGTCACTTTTTCTTAGCTCAATACTGGGCAAAAGCATTGGCTTCTCAAACAGGCGATGCTGAACTAGCGGCTCAATTTGCTCCAGTTGCGAAAGCGTTAATTGAAAATGAAGCTAAAATCATTGAAGAGTTGTTGGCTGTTGAGGGTAAAGTTCAAGATATCGGCGGATATTTCAACCCGGATGAGGCGAAAGCTGAAGCTGCGATGAGACCATCTGCTACATTGAATAAAATTATTGCATCTATATAGTTAATATTTTTAAAATATTACGCCCTTTTTTATCGGGGCGTAATAATTAGATTCTTTTTTTTATGAAACTGCACTAGCTAGTTTTATAAAAAAGGCGAAAGTCTTTTGTGGTAGTTGAATATACTTAAGTATTATGTGTTAACACATACTGTTTATAGTGTCGTAATCTTTTAATTTCAAGGAGTATATATGAAACACGGTAAAAGAGTAGGAATAGTTGGTGCCGGTAATGTTGGGGCAACTGTTGCTTATTCATTGGCGATGCTTGGTTCATGCCATGAAATTATTCTTCGTGACAATAAAATAGATGTCGCTAAAGGCAAAGCGCTTGATATGTCTCAAGCTGCTTCAGCTGTTAGAAGTCATACTGTTGTAAAAGTTGCAGAGACCATGGAAGATTTAGTTAATTGTGATGTAATTGTTGTAACTGCCGGCAGTCCAAGACTCCCAGGAATGAGTCGTGATGACTTACTTATGATTAATGCAAAAATAACAAAAGAAGTTGTTCAGGGCATTGCAAAATATTCTCCGGATGCCATCATAATTATGGTGTCTAACCCCTTGGATGCTATGACGTATGTGGCACTTAAAGAGAGTGGCTTTGATAGAAGCCGTGTGTTAGGGATGGCAGGCATATTAGATAGTTCAAGAATGTCTGCATTTATTCAAGAAAAACTCGGATACGGCGGCGGTCAAATACGTGCTTCTGTTATGGGTGGTCACGGTGACGATATGGTTCCATTACCTCGCTACTCAACAGTTGCTGGAGTACCGCTCACCGATGTGCTAAGCGATGAAGAAATTAGTGAAATTGTTGATCGTACCCGTCATGGTGGAGCAGAAATTGTCGGTCATCTAAAAACTGGTTCAGCTTACTATGCTCCAGCAAAATCGACTGCAATTATGGTGGAAGCGATACTTAAAGATACAAAACAGATTCATCCATGTGCTGTTTTTCTTGAGGGTGAGTATGGCTTTACGAATGTTGTTTCCGGTGTTCCAGTGATGCTTGGAGCCAATGGAGCTGAAAAAATAATTGAAGTAACGCTTAATGACAAGGAAAAAGTTATGTTTCAAAATTCATGTTCTTCAGTTCAAAATCTAATAAACACATTAAATACACATAATTTTTTTGAGGAGAAGTAATTTGAAAACACGAATAGAAAAAGACACTATGGGTAGCATTAATGTTCCAGTCGATGCTTACTGGGCAGCTCAAACACAGCGTTCAATAGAAAATTTTAAAATTGGGCAAGAAACAATGCCTTATGAAATCACTAGAGCATTTTCGTATCTTAAAAAAGCAGTTGCCTTAGTTAATATGGACTTAGGCAAACTTGATGCAAGAAAAGCAAACGCAATTGCTGAGGCGGCTGATGATATGTTAGCTGGAAAACTTGATGGTCAATATCCACTTGTAGTATGGCAAACAGGCTCAGGAACGCAATCGAATATGAACAACAATGAAGTTCTTGCAAATCGTGCGACTGAAATTTTAGGCGGAGATTTTAGAGTTGAAAAATTAGTACATCCAAACGATGATGTAAATAAATCTCAAAGCTCAAACGATACCTATCCAACAGCACTTCATGTGGCAGCTGTAATCGCAGTAGAAGAATCACTTTTACCTGCAATTGCAAAACTTAAAGCTACACTTAGAGCAAAAAGTGAAGCATTTAACCATATAGTAAAAATTGGAAGAACACACCTTCAAGATGCAACTCCACTTACTCTTGGTCAAGAGATAAGTGGTTGGGTTGAGATGTTAAATAAATGTGAAAAAATGGCAAAAGATTCCCTTGAAGCAGTAAGAGAATTAGCACTTGGTGGAACGGCAGTTGGAACGGGGCTTAATGCGCACCCTGAACTTGGGGAGAGAGTTGCGAAAAAACTCTCAGAACTCACAGGGCACGATTTCGTGACAGCTCCAAATAAATTTCATGCACTTACTTCTCATGATGCATTAGTTTACTCTCATGGTGCTCTTAAGGCTCTTGCGGCTGACATGATGAAAATCGCAAACGATGTAAGATGGCTGGCAAGTGGTCCACGATGTGGTTTAGGTGAAATTACAATTCCAGAAAACGAGCCAGGCTCTTCTATTATGCCTGGAAAAGTAAATCCAACACAAAGTGAGGCTGTGACTATGGTTACATGCCAAGTTATGGGAAATGATGTAACAATTGGTTTTGCAGCTTCTCAAGGAAACTTTGAACTTAATGTATTTAAACCAGTTATTGCATATAATTTTTTACAATCAGTGAGACTTTTAAGTGATTCTATTGTTTCGTTTAATGACAATGCAGCAGTTGGCATTATGCCAGTGAATGCAAGAATCGACCATTTTTTACATGATTCGTTAATGCTCGTTACAGCACTCAATCCATATATTGGATATGAAAATGCAGCAAAAATTGCAAAAACAGCACATAAAAATAACTCAACTCTTAAAATTACTGCAATTGAGCTTGGTCTTTTAACTGCAGAACAGTTTGATGAATATGTAAAACCAGAGGAGATGATTTCGCCCAAGGCTTAAAAGCCAGTGCAGAAAAAAACTAAATTTTTTTCTGTAAAAGCGTAATCACTTCCACTTTAAAACAAGGAGAATAAATGAATATACATGAATATCAAGCAAAACAAATTTTTGCTAAATACAATATACCAACACCTAAAGGTATTATGGTTGAAAGTGTAAAGGCTGCAGTTGAAGCTGCCGAAGTGTTAGGTGGTCCAATTTGGGTTGTTAAAGCTCAAATACATGCTGGTGGTCGTGGTCTAGGTGGTGGAGTTAAACTGGCTAAGACACTTGATGAAGTAGAGAAATTAGCTAGTGAAATACTTGGTATGACTTTAGTAACACACCAAACTACTGCTGAGGGCAAATTAGTTCAAAAACTTTATATCGAAGATGGCGCGGATATTCAAGCTGAATTCTATCTTTCTGTTGTTCTTGACAGAAAATTAGAAATGCCTTTAATAATGGCATCAACTGAAGGTGGCATGAATATTGAAGATGTTGCCCAAAACACTCCTGAAAAGATTATTACAATTCCTGTTGATCCAGCTATTGGTTTTCAAGGTTTTCATGGTCGTCAACTTGCTTTTGGTTTAGGTATCACTGATAAAATTGAACAAAAGAATATCATTAAATTTGCAGAAAAGCTTTTTAGACTTTATATGGAAAATGATGCTGAGATGATTGAAATCAATCCTCTTGTTAAGACTGGTAATGGTGTTTTTCTTGCACTAGATGGAAAAATGGGCTTTGACAACTCTGCTCTAGGACGTCATCCAGAAATCGCTGCTATGAGAGATTTAACAGAAGAAGATGCTGACGAAGTAGAAGCTGCTAAATATGGTCTTTCTTATGTTGCGCTAGACGGTGAAATTGGCTGTATGGTAAATGGTGCCGGTCTTGCGATGGGCACGATGGATACAATTAATTACATGGGTGGAACTCCAGCTAACTTTTTAGATGTTGGCGGCAGTGCAAATGCCCAGACTGTTGCAAAAGGTTTTGAGATTATTCTTAAAAACCCTAAAGTTAAAGCAATCTTCGTAAATATTTTTGGTGGTATTGTTCGTTGTGACCGTATAGCGAATGGTATTTTAGAAGCGACTAAACTGACTGATGTAAACGTACCGGTTATTGTTCGTCTTGATGGAACAAATGCTAAAGAAGCGGCAGAAATTCTTAAAAATGCCAACATTCCTAACATTATTGTTGGTAACGATTTAGGCGACGGTGCTGCAAAAGCAATTGCAGCAGCAAAACAAGCGTAAGCGCAGTTTCTTTAGAAAAGGAGAATAATTAATGTCAATTTTAGTAGATAAAGATACAAAAGTAATAGTTCAAGGTTTTACAGGTAAAGAGGGCACTTTCCACGCTGAGCAATGTCTTGCTTATGGAACGAAAATCGTTGGCGGCGTAACACCTAACAAGGGTGGAACTGAGCATTTAGGCAAACCGGTTTTTAATACAGTAAAAGAAGCTGTAAAAGCTACGGGTGCGACTGTTTCTATGATTTTTGTTCCGCCTGCATTTGTGGGTGATGCTGTAATGGAAGCTGCAGAAGCCGGAATTACTCTCGCAGTAATTATCACTGAAGGTGCTCCCGTTAAAGATATGCAAGCTGCAAAAGCTCATGCAACTAAACATGGCATGATGACTATCGGGCCAAACTGTCCCGGTATTATTACAGCCGAAGAGTGTAAAATCGGCATTATGCCAGGTGCTATTTTCAAAAAAGGAAATATCGGTCTTATTTCAAAGTCAGGTACATTAACTTATGAAGGTGCTAACCAAGTATGTAAAGAAGGCTTTGGTATCAGTACTGCAGTTGGTATCGGTGGAGATCCAATTATTGGCCTTTCATATAATCAACTTCTTCTAATGTTTGAAGCAGATCCTGACACACATGCAATCGTTATGATTGGTGAAATAGGAGGAGACCTTGAAATCCAGGCTGCTAAGTTAATTAAAGAACAAATTACTAAACCGGTTGTTGCTTTTATTGCTGGTCAAACTGCACCCAAAGGTAAGACTATGGGTCATGCCGGTGCTATTGTTAGTGGAAGTGCAGGGACTGCCAAAGAGAAGATGGAAGCACTTGAAGCAGCTGGTGTAAAAGTTGTTGTTTCACCTGCAGAAATCGGAAAAGCTGTATCAGAATTATTAAGAAAATAATTTTATGTTGACTACAATAGAGGTTAAAAATATAAGGTGCAGTGGCTGTGCTAACACAATCACTAAAGCCTTAACAAAAGAGGGTTTTACAACTATAAATATCGACCTCTCGTTCGAGCCTCGTAAAGTAACGGTAGATATCAAAAGTGAGGCGTCACTAGCACATTTTAAAGCAATTTTAAGAAAACTAGGCTATCCTATTTTTGATGAAGAAGTTAGCTTTGGTGACTCAGCTACTTTGAAAGTGAAGAGTTTTGTCTCTTGTGCTGTAGGAAAATTTAGTATCGAAGATGATACGAATTAGTTCGTAACTTAATAATTTAGGAGAATAAATGGGAACTTTTAAAACACAAAACCCAGGTAACCAACCTGTATGGGTAAATACAGACAATTGTAAAGCATGTGATATTTGTGTATCGGTATGCCCATCGGGTGTGCTCGGCATGAAATATGAGTCTACATCAACTCTTGGTGCAATGATTTCAATCGACCACCCGGAATCTTGTATTGGATGTAATGAGTGTGAGCTTTCATGTCCAGATTTTGCTATTTATGTAGCAGATTCAAAAGAGTATAAAGCAGCTGGTTTTAGTTTTGCAAAACTTACTGATGAAGCTAAAGAGCGTCAAGCAGCTGTTATAGCAAATAACTACATGTCACTTAATGCACAAGGAGCTAAATAATGGCAACAAGAGAAGTTATATCTAATGGTAATGAATTAGCAGCAAAAGCAGCAATAGATGCTGGATGTAAGTTTTTCGCTGGATACCCACTTACTCCCTCAAGTGAAGTTATGCATGAACTCTCCGACCTTCTACCAAAAATTGGTGGGGTAGCAATACAAATGGAAGATGAAATCGGGGGTATCTGTGCAGTAATTGGTGCAGCAATGACTGGTCAAAGAGCATTAACTGCTACTTCAGGTCCCGGTATGTCATTAAAAGCAGAAAACTTAGGTCTTGCTCAAATGGCAGAAGTGCCTTTGGTTTGTATCAATGTTATGCGTGGTGGTCCATCAACCGGTCTTCCAACTCGTGTCTCTCAGGGTGATGTTCTTCAAGCTAAAAATCCGTCTCATGGTGATTATAAATCAATCACTTTATGTGCCGGTTCATTAGCTGAATGTTATACAGAAACCTTAAGAGCTTTCAATTTAGCTGACAGATTTATGCAGCCGGTTATTGTACTGCTTGATGAGACTATTGGTCACATGCATGGTAAAGCAGATATTCCAACTGCCGAGGATGCAAAAGCGGCAATTGTTCCAAGAAAAAGATTTGACGGTGATCCAAAAGATTATTTTCCTTATGGAGTAGAACATGATGAGCCAGCGGTTCTTAACCCGATGTTTGAGGGTTACAGATACCACTTCACAGGTCTTCACCATGATAAAAATGGTTATCCAACTGAGGAGATAGAAACTTGTAGAAAACTAATCCAAAGATTGGAAGATAAAGTTGAGTTGCATAAAGATGAGCTTGAATCTTATGAGGAATTTATGATGGATGATGCTGAAGTAATGATTATTGCTTATGGTTCAGTTTCACTTGCTGCAAAAGAGTCTATCAGACATTTAAGAAAAGAGGGTATAAAAGCCGGATTATTTAGACCAATCACGATTTGGCCATCTCCTGCAGAAAAAGTTAAAGAGTATACAGACAAAATTAAAAAAGTTTTAGTTGTTGAGCTTAATATTGGCCAATACCATGGTGAAATGCAACGTGCTGCGGCTAGACTTGACATTGCTGGTTTGTTCAAAGTTAATGGAAGACCAATATCTCCTTATGAGATTGTAAATAAAGTAAAGGAATTATAAAATGGCATTTAATTATGATAAATATTTAAGACTTGAAAAAATGCCAACGCTATGGTGTTGGGGTTGTGGTGATGGAGTTATTCTTAAATCTTTTGTAAGAGCAATTGAAAAAATGAATATACCTCAAGATGATATTTGTGTTGTCTCAGGAATTGGATGTTCAGGAAGATTCTCTTCATACGTAGATTTCAATACTGTTCATACAACTCACGGTAGAACTGTGGCTTATGCAACGGGTATAAAATTGGCTTGTCCAACCAAGCTTGTTGTATGTGTTGCCGGTGATGGCGATGCGCTTGCAATTGGCGGAAATCATACAATTCATGGTTGCAGAAGAAATATTGATATAACTTTGATTATTATAAATAACTTTATTTACGGTTTAACGAACTCTCAAACTTCTCCAACTACACCAAGGGGTATGTGGACAGTTTCTCAAAAAGCCGGCAATATTGACCCAACATTTAACACTTGTAATTTAGCTATTGCTGCAGGAGCTTCTTTTGTCGGTCGTGAGAGTATGCTTGATCCAAAGAAGCTTGAAAAAATATTTATCAAAGCAATGCAACACAAAGGTTTTGCTTGTCTTGATATTCTTTCAAACTGTCACATTAACCTTGGTAGAAAAAATAAAATGCTCTCCGCTATGGCGAACTTAGAGTGGATTGACAGTATTACTGCACCTAAAAAGAAATATGATGCTATGACTCCAGAGGAGCAACTCAACATATTACCTACCGGTATTTTAAAGCAAGATTTAGAAGCTGATGAGTATTGCGATATGTATGCTGAAGTTCAAAAAGTACAACAAGGTCTTAGAAAAGCACTTAGTCAAGACGACTTTGCTAAAAAAATATAAGGGGTCATAATGAGTAATACTAAAACATTAATGAGATTCACAGGTGTCGGCGGGCAGGGTGTTCTTCTTGCCGGTGAAATTTTTGCAGCTGCAAAAATAAAGACTGGTGGGTATGGTCTAAAAACTGCAACTTATACATCACAAGTTCGTGGTGGACCAACTGTTGTTGATATTCAACTTGACGATGAAGAGATTTATTATCCATATGCTAATGATGGTGAGATTAGTTTTATGCTTTCAGTTGCTGACATGAGTTACAAATTATTCAAAAATGGTGTAAAACTAGGCGGGACAATAGTTATTGATCCAAACCTTGTTCACCCGACGGACGAAGATAGAAAAAAATGGAAAATTTATGAGATTCCAATTATCACTATTGCAAAAGAAGAGGTTGGTAATGTTATTACTCAGTCTGTAGTAGCATTAGCAATTGCCAATACTATGACGAATGCGATTGACAAACAAGTCTTAATAGACACAATGCTTTCAAAAGTGCCTGCTAAAGTTCATGATGTTAATAAAAAAGCATATGAGTTTGGTGAGAAGTATGCCAAAGAAGTTATGGCTAGTTAACTATATTGAAAAAGCAGCCTATACTTGGTTGCTTTTTTTTAATCTATAATTTAATATTATATAATATTTTACACATGCCAATTAAAATTCTTTCTTGACTAGTATCAATAAATTTTTTCTCTTCATCAACTACAATACCTAACACGAAAATAACAGGAGAAAAAATGAAAGAGATACAACTTGATGGAGCAACAGTTCCTTTTCATATGAGTGAAGAAGAGGGTGTAGTTTCATATCACTTCAATAGTAGTTTGTGTTCTCATCCGGAGCCAATGATAAATGCGATGGTAGGCTTAGGGCAAATTAAAGCAGGCGAAAAGCTTATTATGATTAACTCAAAAGCACCTGCTGGTCTTTTCCCAAAGATTGAAAACGACTTCTCTTATGAGGTAAAGGAACTCTCAAGTGGAAAATTTGAAATTACTTTTATGAAAAAAGGAAATGGTAGTAGTAGTACAGATTTTAACGATAAAGGGTGCGGTGGCGGGTCCTGCTCAAACTAAGTTATGGCAGTTTCAACAAATTTTGCACCACCTTTTAAACTTATAGTACCTTATTTTATTTTAGGAATTTTTGCTTTAGTGGTGAGCAGTTTTTTACTTTTTGGCATCGATGTTGAAAATTTACAGCACCTTGATGTCTCAACGCTCGCACTTGCACACATCTTTTTGCTTGGGTTTGTAATGATGATTATTTTTGGAGCGATGGCGCAACTTGTCCCTGTAGTGCTTGAAGTTGGGCATTTCGCTGTAGATTTATACTATATTATTTACCCACTTCTCTTTATAGGCACTGCCATGATGGGTTTTGGTTTTTATGCCCATCCAACTCTTTTAGCCTTTGGCGGAGTGGTTGTGTTGATTGCTTTTAGTATCTTTTTGTTTGAGACCTTTATGACTATTTTGAAAGTCAAGCGTTACAATTTCACTATTGTAAGCGTCATTGTAAGCACTGTTATGTTGCTTATCGGAATAATTTTTGGTTTAGTTATGGCCCTTGGATACAGCGGTATTATCGACATTGATGCAACTCACTATTTGCATGCGCATATTTTCTTTGTACTTTATGGTTATGTTGGAGTGAGTGTGATGGGTATGAGTTTGGTACTTTTATCTATGTTTTGGCTCTCACACGGTTATTCACTTAAACATATCAAAAGAGCTCTTTGGCTTATTATCTTGGCATGTGGAACTGTTTTACTTGAGCTTTTTGTGAGCTTGCCATTTTTACTTACGCTTGCGTATGGGCTTCTTTTATTAGCCCTCTCTAGCTACTTAATGCAGGCGTATCTGCTTTACAAAACAAGAGCACGCTTAGAAAAAGATATTTACCTCTACTCCATACTTATGGCGTATGCTTCACTTGCTCTTTCTTTGCTTTTTGGAGTAGCGAGCATAATAGTTGCAAATGAGCAGCTCATCCTGAGTGGCATGTGGATTTGGCTCTTTGGGTATATTACGTTTATGATAACTGGACATCTTTATAAGATAGTTCCTTTTTTAGTGTGGTATCAAAAATTCTCTCCCTTTATCGGGAAAAAAAAGGTACCAATGTTAGCCGATATGGTGCCAAAAAGAGCTGCATTTATGCAGTTTATATTTATGGCATGTGGAGTTTTACTAGGCTCCGTAGCAATTATGTTGCAGCACAATATTCTTTTTGATGCAGCGGTAAGCTTCTTTGTTTTTGGAGCGCTCTTTATGCTCAAAAATTTACTTTATATGATTAGATTTGAAGGATAAGAAATGTACACAAAAGATGAAATTTTTAAAGCCGTCTCTACGGTCAATGACCCGGAAGTTGGTTTTAACCTTGTAGAGATGGGTCTGATTTATGATGCTTCTTGTAATGAAGCAAATGAAGCAATTGTCACCATGACGCTTAGTACTCGCGCATGTCCTTTGCATCAGATGATTTTGCAATGGGTTGAAGAGGCAGTTCTTCGTGAGTTGCCACAGATGCAAAAAGTTACAATTGACCTTGTTTGGGAACCCATATGGAATGTCACCATGGCAAGCGATGAAGTAAAGAAAAAACTCGGCGGCCTTTAACCCCTTGGCATGTGCAAAGTTCCACATGCCAATAACAGATAGAGAATCTTGAAGTGCTATTTTTTTGAAAAATTATTCTCGTAGATATATGCAGAGATATCTTGAAGCGCTTGAGTGTCATAACCAAGTTCAGGCATAAGTCCATGCTTTTTAACCGCTTCTGGCATAAGCGATGTTATTGCATCTGGTTTGGCTATCCATGTAGACATCCAGAGAACAAAAGCCTCTTTGTCAGCAAAAATACTCTTGTATCTTGTTTGAATCTCAAAGATGGAAGGAGCAGAGAGTGTCCTGCTTTAAAGATGGCATGTCGCACAATTACCCCCAAAGAGCAGGGCACCGTTCTCATCCGCATATATTCCCGTAATCACAAGCGAAAGAAAAACCGATATTTTTGTAAAATTTACAATCACTGTTCAATCCTTTTATTTTTTTATTAATTAATATGATAAATATTTTAATACTGTTTAATATCAAACTTTAATGCTTTCCCAAAAGAACTCCACATGCTTTTCAAACATTGTTGATAAGTGGTTCGTAGACTTAGAATCGAATCTTAAAAGTGTAACTTGAAGCCTTATATAAAAGAGAGTGGAGAGAAACTCATACGATATTACCATCGGGTCTTGTGAGCGAATAAGATTGTTCTGCATCATAATGAAAAAACCCTCAGACAAAACCTTTATATTTTTATCATGAAAATTGCTCATAAACTGCTCTCTAAGCTCCGCGTTTTGCAGTAACTCTATCATGAGCAGTCTAAACATGTTTTCGTTGCTCTTATCAAACGTCAAGAGCTTATACTGTGTAGTAAATTTACTCAAATACGCTTTTCCTCTCATAGCCATTTCTCTCACATCAGTATCTTCAGCAGAAAAGGGTGATGAAAAAATCTCTTTAGATACCTCAATAAATATCTCCTCTTTATTTTTGTAATGATTATAGATAGCACTCTCTCTAATACCCACCTCTGCAGCGATTTTTCTTACGCTAGTACCTTTATATCCAAGCTCAGAGAAGAGAGTGGTAGAAACTTTGAGTATTTTTGCCTTCGTGCCAATTTTTTTCTTAAGTGTCGTATTTTCGGGCATTTTTGAACCTTTTTTAGTATATGAACAACTGTTAATGTTAGCAGAATTATATAAGAACAACTGTTAATATAAGCTTATACCAGAGTGAACAACTGTTCTCACATAAAGAGTTTCGCAAGAACAGTTGTTCATATAATTTTCAAAACTATAATAAAGAAAATTTAAGTACAATTTCACAGGTACAACAGATAGTGACTTGTTAACGCAAGAGGAAAGTCCGAGCTGCTGTAAGACAGTGTTCCATTTAACGAATGGCCGTAGTAATACGAGGGAAAGTGCAACAGAGATTAGACTTCTGCCATTTATGGTAGTAAAGGTGAAAAGGTGCGTGTAAGAGACCACCAGTCTTTATAGTAATATAGAGAGCTTGAAAACCCAACATGGCAGCAAGAAACAGATGGTCAGCGTCTTACATCGCTACTGTTTCGCTAGAGATGTTATGCAAATAACATAGTAGATTAATGCTATCAAAACAAAACTCGGCTTATGTTGTGCCTAACTACATTTCCACATGCCGACCTATTTTCTTGCATATTAAATAATATTTACAAGAAAACACTTAAACCTATTAGCTTTAATGGTAATTAATATCCAATAGTTAGTGACAACAATGCAACTTTCGCAGTAGAAGCAAGCCTGCTTGACATAGCTAATCAAGCATAAACTAACAGTTGAGTATCATTGCACAATTAAAACTACTATCAAGGAGTAGCACATAAAATGAAAACAATAGTCGGACTAGCAGTTATTGCATTTGGTATCTTTCTTGAAGTGCTCTGGCTTGGAGTATGTTTTGGGACGGTTATTATCGGGATATTACTTTTTATATTCGCTCCACGTATACTTTTTTCCCATTTAATTTTTTCTTAGTTATTGGACTTACGATAATGTCAGGCAAAGAGTATGTTCGACAAGGTCAATATCAATATGAAAGTCATTCACAACAAAACAGTTACACAAGAACAACAAGCAGTCTAAATAAGTATTATGACATACTTGAATCAAACGAAACAGATAACCTTGATACTATAAAAAGCAACTACAGAAGACTTATTAAACAATATCATTATGACTCAATCGCAAGCAAAAATCTTCCCGAAGATATGATAAAGTTTGCAGAGCAAAAGACACAGAATCTAAATGAAGCATATGCTGCCATAAAAAAAGCAAGAGAATAGGGGAGGTAGATTTTTAAGTTTACCTGTGTATATTTTATCTTTACTTTTTATTTAGTATTGCAAAATTAATAAGTTCATGAGCAGATTGGGCATTCTCCGGGTATTTAGCAACACCTACTGATATTTTAATTTTTTGTGTTTTATCATTTACTATAAGTTCTTTTTTAAATGAATTATTAATTCTTCTAAAAATAGTTTCGAGGTAGATGTCTTCAAGGTACTCATTAAACACAATAATAAAATTACCGTCTAAAAGATATCCAACCAAATCTTCATTACGCACGGCACTTAATAAACGATTACCGGTCTCAACTACAATAGCATCGTTGATTTGTACACTATAGACTTCATTGAGATTGTCTATTTTAACAATTGCAGTAAAAAATGATTTGTGATGCCTTGTGCATCTTATCATTTGATCATTTATGGTCATGTCAACATTCAGCTTATTTGGTAAATTAGTTAACTGATTGTAATAAGCACCTTTAATAAGTCCAGATTGATTAGATTTGTATTCTAAGAGTTCTTTTCTTTTTTTTATATAAAGATTTATAAAGATAATTGATAAACCTAAAAAAAATATTACTAATGCAACTAAAGAGTACAAGTAATATCCGATATTTTCATTCGTAGGCATAAGTTAGCTCCGTCATATTTTTAAATTTAATTTATTATACAACAAATCATAGAAATAGACTTGTGTTATTTTCAATAGAATTTACATTATGTTAACCAATAGTAATATATGATAAACCGTATGTAGTTAAAACAAGGCTGTTATATGTCTATTATGTATTTTACTATATAGTCTGTTTATGAAAAAATTATTAATAGTACTTAAAAGTTTAAAAAGAGATTATCGCCCGTTTCCACATGCCGGAACTACTAAGAACTTAGAACTGCTAAAATATGACAAATCTCTTAAGAGTAAAGCGAATAAAGCATGTTTGGAAGATTTTGCAACTAGGTGGATTGATAAAGATTCTAATAATAAAGTTTTTAGAGATACGCGATTGTGGCTAGATAAGCTTATTCGTGCTAAAGGCGAAGATATTTTATTTGACAAAAGTGTCAACGAAGAGTTTATAAATAAAATCGGAGGACACCCTCATTCATTTAACTATAGAAAAGCTTGGCCAAAAAAAGCTAAATCAATTATGAAAAAAGCGGGATTGGTCCAACTCGCCAAAGATATACACTTTAAAAATATGACTTTTAAAAAAGCGTGGAGAAACAAATGAGTACCAAGAAGCAGTTAATCGAAGATATTCAAAACCTTTTAAATAGTTACGATGGAGACAACACAACAACAATTAATCCTGACTTACTAGAATTTATGGATGAAAAAACTCTAATCAGTATAATAGATTCATTGTTAACTCAAAAAGAAGATGCTAAAGAACCGGATATGGAATGGCTTGAAAAATTTAAAAAATATAATAATTAACAAAATTTGCTAACTACTAAAAATAATAATCGTTTATAACATTTTATTTAAGCCTACAGGCCCCTATTTTATTGACTTTTAACTATTTTCTGTTATTTTCACATTTCATTTGTTACCAAAAAGTCGATACAATAACATAAATTTAAATAAGAGGTATTTTATTGTGGGAAATATTGATTTAGTTCAGTTAACACAAGAAACAAAAAAACTTACAGCTATGATAGTTGAAGATGAAAAAGTAACAAATGAGCTTTTAAGCTCTACTTTAAAAAACTTTTTTTCTGATGTACAATCTTGCTTCAACGGTGCAGAAGCACTAGATACATATAATAGAACAAAGCCGGATGTTGTTTTTGTTGATATTATAATGGCGGGAATGGATGGTATTGAGCTATCTCGCAAAATTCGTGGAATCGACCCTTCTCAGGTTATAATAGTAATATCTGCAAGCAATGATATGGAAAAAATTTCTGAATCTATCGAGGTTGGAGTAAACAGTTTTATTCAAAAGCCAATAGATACTAAAAAAATTATAGAACTGTTAACTAACGTTCTTGCAATGATTGCTAAAAAGAAAAAAATAGAGACAAAAACATTTTCTATATCTCTTCCATTAGACTTATACGAAATCGTAAATGAAAATGCAAAAGCTGAAAGTATTTCTAAAAATGCTGTTATTATTAGAGCTCTTCGTAGTTTTTACGAGTAAATTTAAAAAAAACATTCTGAGTCCTTTACATTT
>MNYP01000073.1 GCA_001873135.1 Helicobacteraceae bacterium CG2_30_36_10 | reverse complement strand
AAAATGGATAAGATAAAACTTGATATTCTAACTCCTAATGGTCAAATCTTTAATGGTGAGGCTGTTAGTGTAACTCTTCCTGGTGAAGAGGGAGAATTTGGTGTGCTGGCACATCACTCTTCTCTATCAACTTTATTGGAAGCCGGTGTTATTGATATTGAAAAAGAAGACAAAACAGTTGAATCAATTCTAATCAATTGGGGTGTAGTAAATGTTGATGAAGAAAAAGTAATAGTTTTAGTAGAAGGTGCTGTAGCTATCCGCGGTGATAGTGAAAGTGCTATTTCTAAAGCTCTAGAAGATGCCAGAGAACTGATTTCATCTATTGCGGATTCAAATTCTGCAATAGCGTCAGTTTCTGCAAAAATTGAATCAGCTGCTAAAAGACTATTATAATTTATGACTAACAATTTAATAGATTTTTATCTAAAAAGTCATCCAGTTACTCTGGGTGTATTGGCGTTATTGTCAATATACTTTGTAGTATTAAACTGGGTGTTTTTTTATCGTTTATTTTCTGTAAATGGTTGGCTATTAAAAGAAGAAAATTCTTTAGAATCTTTACTCTTAGGAGCTTCAAGCGTTAATGAGAAATCTTTTTTAAATAATTTTATTAAAACTAGCTCTAATGTTTCTAAGGAAGTATTAGATTTAGGCATGCTTGCTGCCACAAGAGAAGCTACTAAAGGTCTCTCTATCCTTTCTGTATTCGCATCAACAACACCTTTTATAGGTCTGTTTGGTACAGTAGTCTCAATTTTAGACACCTTTACTCATATAGGTCAAACGACTGGAAGTATGTCTATAATTGCCAGCGGTGTTTCTGATGCTCTCATTGCTACTGCTACTGGTATATTTGTTGCAGTTTTTGCATATACATACCATCAAATATTAAAAAGAAAATCATTTGAACTGGTTAGTTTTCTTCAAATGCAAAGTGAAGCAATCTTAGCTCGAAAGGCGTAGGAAATATGTATAATTGGGATGATAAGCCAGAATTAAACATTACGCCTTTGGTAGATGTTATGCTTGTTTTATTAGCCATTTTAATGGTTATTGCTCCGAATATTATATATGAAGAAAACATTCGGCTTCCTCAAGGTTCTATGAGTCAGCAAATATCCAAAATTACACCTGTTCACATTACAATAGATAAAGAGTTAAATATTAAAGTTAATAAAGATAACTTTCAATTAAATTCATTTGAAGATAATTTTTATCAATATTCTAGAAAATTAGACCTTAAAGCTACTGTCCTAATTAGTGCTGACAAAAGCATAGATTATGGAACAGTAATGTCAGTTTTAGCTGCTGTAAAATTATCTGGTTTTTCTGAGGTTTCTTTAGCAACTAATGGGTAAAAACAATTCTTATTTTTACATAAGTGGTTTCATTGCCCTATCACTTTTTACATTTTTTTTATTACTTTTTATAAATATACTTTTTTCAAATTCAAAGATTGAATCTTATGCATTGAAAAAAGATAATTTTATTTCAGTATCTATATCTATGTCTGATTTAAAGACTAAAAGTATTAAAAAAAATATAACGACTCCTGTTCTAGAAACGCAAACACCAATAGAAGCTAAAGAGGTGGATATTGGAAACCTTTTTAGTGATGTATGGACTAAAGATATCAAAAAAGAAAAGAAAGAAAAGAAACCTGCAGAAAATAAGAGAATACAAGAAATTCAAAAAAGAATTAAAACTAGTGAAAATAATAAAATTACTCCCAGTTCTGAAAAAATTCTTAATAATGAAAATGCGGAAAATAGTAAGGAGAATAGTCTCTCATCCACGGCTGATGAAGTTAATGAGTATTTAGCTAAAATTCAAGCTTTAGTTTATAAATATTTTTATCCACCAGCTAACTCGCAAGGGCATAGCGTGAAAGCAGTTATTGAGTTAAGTGCTCTTGGAAAAGTATTGGATTTTAGAATTTTAAATAATTCTGCAAATTCTGATTTAAATGAAGAGTGTAAGAAGATTAAAAGTAGATTGGATAGTGTCTTATTTCCAATTAATCCAGAAAATAAATCTGGTAATTATATTATTATATTAAAATCTGAGGAGTAGTTTTGAGAATATTATTTATATGGTTGTTTTTAATTTCATTTGCATTGGCTAGTGACGCGACAATAGAAGTTATAAAAAGAGTAGAATCTTTACCAACATTAGCCATTGAAGATTCATCTATTAGTTATGATGATACTTTTAAATTGCAGTTTTTTAAAACACTTGTCGCTGATTTAAATGTAATCTCTTTGTTTAATGTAGATAGACATTATAGAGAAACTCACTTTAATGATACAAATGTTGTTGTAGAGAATAAAGATATGAATTATGTTTTAAGATATAAAATGTTTGAAAATGACAATGGTGCATTAAATATTGAACTTAAGCTCTTTAAGGGTGATAAATATGTTTTAGCTAAAAGCTATATAATTAGTAAAAAAAATGTTTATATGTTTGTTTCACATACAATTGCGTATGACATAAATGAATTTATGGGGGCACCTTCTGTTGAATGGATGAAAAGAAAAGTAATATTTTCAAGGATTGTCGCTCCTAAAAAAAGTGAACTTGTTCTTTCAGATTATACACTTAGTTATCAACATATTGTTGTAAAGGGCGGCTTTAATGTTTTTCCTAAGTGGGCAGATAAAAATCAAGACGCATTTTATTATACATCTCTAAATGGAGTAAAGCCGACTTTAAAGCGTACTGTATTAACAACAGGGGAAACAGAAGTTATTTTGTCCTCCGATGGAATGATGGTCTGTTCAGATGTTAGCGATGATGCTAAAAACCTATTACTAACAATGGCTCCAGATGGACAGCCAGATATTTATATTTATAATGTTCAAACGAAAAAATATAAAAAAATCACTACGTATCGTGGTATAGATGTTAATGGACAATTTATTGATGATGATACAATTGTATTTATCTCAGGTAGATTGGGGTATCCAAATGTTTTTTCTAAAAAGATTGGTTCCAATAGCGTAGAACAGGCGGTATATTATGGAAAAAGCAATGCAGCTTGTAGTGCACACGGTGAATATATTGTTTATAAGGCTAGAGAAAGTGCCAATACTTTTTCTAGCAATACATTTAACCTGCATCTTATATCGAGAAAAACAGACTTTATTAGAAGATTGACTGCAACTGGGGTTAATGAGTTCCCGCGTTTTTCTAGAGATGGTGATGCTATTTTATTTATAAAAAATTA
>MNYP01000154.1 GCA_001873135.1 Helicobacteraceae bacterium CG2_30_36_10 | reverse complement strand
CATTCTGTTACATGTTGAAATTAAAATAGCTTCAAAAATAGTATCACTGCGAAGAAGTTTTTTTAAACATCCGTGCATATTATCTTCGTCTGGATACGATAATTTTTCTCTTATCTCCATAGTGGAGTTTTTATGTGTAAAACTTATACTTAAATAGTGCATTAATAACTTCTTTTTATCATAGTTTCTAAAATCAAGACAAGCTCTTTATCATCTTTTACGGCTTGCATAGCATCACGAGAAAGTGCTTGTGCTAATGCAAATGAACGCTCAATACTTTTGTTCTCTTGCATTGTGTTTTTTATCCAAAGAGCTTCACTCTCATCTATTTTCTTGGCATGTGCATTTTGGAGTCTTTTTTTATCATCTTCGTTTAAAGCTTCATAAAGATAAATATAAGGCAGGGTACATTTCCCCTCTACAAAGTCATTCATGGCAGGTTTACCAAGAGTAGAGGCGTCTGACGTTATGTCTAAAATATCATCGATTATCTGAAAGGAGAGTCCTAAACTGCGTCCATAAATGGCATATGTATCACCATCTTTGCCACACAAAATTGCAGCAGCGCTTGCGGCGGCTTCTATGAGCGTAGCAGTTTTGAGATAGAGCATATTGAGATATTTTTCTTCATCAGAGTTAAACGCTTCTGCCATTTTTACATCTTGTATTTCACCCATAGAGAGTGCCGTGACCGAAGAAGCTACACGTTTGGCAATAGCTCTGTCAAATTCAAGCAACTCCGTAAAAGCTTTTGAATAGAGAATATCTCCTAACATTACCGCGGTTTTACTTCCCTCAGTCGCATTAACCGAGACTACTCCTCTTCTTGTATGCGACTCATCAATAACATCATCGTGTAGCAGGCTTGCTCCATGAATCAGCTCAACAATGGCAGCTAAAAGAGGAGCTTTTTCATGATTTGGTGCTATTTTTAAAATCAACTTTGCTCTGAGTCTTTTTCCACCGCTAAGCATAGAAAAAAGCTTAGTTACCTCATCATAATCTATCTCTTTGATTAATCTTTGTATCTCTTTTTCTACTCTTTGCATTAACCCTCTTCTAAATATTTAAAATTTATTTGTTTATTTTTATCTGACAAAAACAACTCAAACAGAGCTTCGCCAGTTTCATAATTAAACTCTTTAAATTTGACTAGCACATAAGGTACATTATAAAATCTAGCACCCTTTGGTTTTAAATTAAACATAAAACTGCGATTTTTATTTCTTAAATAGAGTATATTTTGAGCGACTACTCTATCATAAGACCTGAAAATGACAAGTCCGCCATTCTTGTATAATGTCCATCTAAATTTAAAAAGTTTTCCTTTTTCGTCGTATTTTACAAGAATTTTCTTTTGTTCATCCTTTTTTAACTTGATTAGTTTAATATCTCTAAACTCATTAGCAAAAAGCAGTGTTGAAAAAAAGAGTAAATAAATTAAAATTAAGGAGATACTCTTCATCTTATGAAACTATTTGTGTCCCGATTCCCAAAGATGTAAACAACTCTAAAAGAGTAGCATGTTCTATTCTGCCATCGATAATGTGAGCCTTTTGAACACCTCCGTCAAGCGCATCTAGACAAGAGTCAACTTTTGAGAGCATGCTGCCGTGTATAGTTCCATCATCTTTTAACGCTTTTATCTCTTCTTTTGTTAAAGTTACCAGCAGTTTTTTGTCTTTGTTTAAAACGCCTGGAGTGTCTGTTAAAAAAATAATTTTATTGGCACCAATGGCTTTTGCTACATACACAGCGCAAAGGTCTGCATTTATATTAAAACCGGGATGTCCCATCTCGTCTGCTGCGGCAATAGGAGCAATAACGGGAATAAAATTTTCACCAATTAAGTTCAAAATCACATCGGGCTTCACATTTGTAATATTTCCGACTAATCCCCATTTTGAAAAATCTTTGGCTTTTGCTGTTATAAAATGAGCATCTTTTCCACTGATTCCGATTCCCTTTGCACCGTGGGAATTAAGAAGCGAAACTATCTCTTTGTTTATCTCACCGCTGAGAACCATCTCAACTATTCTCATAACCTCTTTTGATGTAACTCTTTGACCTTCAATAAATTTAGATTCTATTTTTAAGGCTTCAAGCATATCTGTAATTTTTTGACCGCCGCCGTGAACGATAACGGGCTTTATGCCAACAAGTTGCATAAGTAAAACATCTTGGGCCAACTTCTCTTTTAACTCCGCAGAACTTTGTGCCCAACCGCCGTATTTGATTACAACAATCTCTTTGTTGAACTCTTTTATAAAGGGTATGGCATCGAGCAGGGTTTTTACTGTTTCAATTTTCTTTTGCAATGTAATCTCCTATAATCTTAAATATTCTCTTATCAACTTCTACATGCAAATCCAACAGAGAAAGAGGCAGGTTAAAGGACTCTACTTTAACAAAGTCTTTGTAGGTCACTAAAATCGATTCTGATTTGTCTTTTTGCAAAACAGCCAGTAACTCCTCTTTAACAAATGAGTGATGGTCTTCAAAATAGTTTTTACTCACCACCTCGGGCAAAAACTTATCTAAGCGAGAAGGTCTTGCAATAGCGGTTACTAAAGACATTTTAGCACTTTTATTTTTAAGCTCTACCACCCTCTTAAAATCTACACCCTCTTGTACCAAAAGAGCTGCTTTTGTACTCCAAACTCTTTCTCTAAAAGCTCCCGAGGGCAAACAAGCGCTATTTGTGCTCTTTACCTCTATAAGTAAATCTAATTTTTTTATATCATGCTTTGAGTAAGCATCATCTAAAAAAACAAGTTTTGCACCCATCTCTTTGGCTTTTTTTATCCCTGCTTTTCTCTCTTCGCTCACGATGATTATGGCATGTGGAATTTTGTGGGCATAAATCATCGCCTCATCACCGCTAACATTTACATCACATAAAATATTTTGAGAATCTTTGACGACAACGAGCCCTCTGCTTGCACGCCCATAACCACGCAAAACTACAGCTACATTTTCGTATCTCAAAGCAAGAGCACTCACTAAGGGAGTTTTTCCGCTGCCACCGACACTTAAATTTCCAACGCTCACAATATTTATGCCTAAATCTTCGGCTGTTTTACTTTTAAATCTCAAATACATACCAAAACAGTAGAGCCAACTCAGCGGCAATAATAAAATAGAGAGAAGTTTTTGCAATAAATTTGGGCTGTAAAAATACTCCTCAACCCAAAATACTAGATTTTTTTTCAAACTTTTGTTTTAGCTATTTTCTTTATAGTATCAATAACGAACTTAATCTCTTTGTCATCCATACTTGCATACATCGGAAGTGCCAAAACTTGCTGGTACGCTCGCAATGCAACAGGAAAATCATTTACTCTTAAAGAGTACTTTGATTTATAATAGGACAAAAGATGAAGAGGAACATAATAAAGACCCGTTTGAATGCCGGCATTTCTTAAATCAACTGCAAATGAATCACGATTTTTATCTATTCTTATTACATATAAAAAAAATGGATTCTCTTCGCTGTCAGCTTGAGGCGTGGTTATATGTGCTACACCATCAAGCGCTTTGTTATACGTGTGCGCTATTTCTCTTTGTCTTTTTATATTTTTATCTTGTTTTTTCAGTTGTGCTCTAATATAAGCAGCATTGAGTTGGCTGAGTGAGTAATCATTACCGATATCTACAACTTCATAAATATACTCTAAAGCATCTTCTTCTTTAACGATACCGTGATTATGTAAAAGTCTAGCGCGCTGCATCATCTCATCATCATCTGTTACAAGCATTCCGCCGGTACAGATATTCTTTTTCAAGTGAGGGGAAAAATCAAAACATGTAATATCTGCTCCCGTGGAACCTATCTTTTTGCCTTTATACGTTGCACCCAAAGCATCACAGGCATTCTCAACTATTTTTACATCATAGATTTTCGCCATTGAGTAGACTCTTTCTAAATCAACCGTATTGCCGGCAATATGAGTGATAATAACTGCCTTTAGTTTTTTAGATTGATTAGCCTCTAAATAATTTTCTAAAAGATTTAGGTTAATATTATAAGAGTTAGGGTCAATATCTATAAAAACAGGCTCAGCATCAAAGTGACGGACAACCTCAGGCACATTTGGATGTGCGTTTACACAGCATACTACTTTGTCCCCTCTTTTTAAGTCAAGAGCAAGCATAGCCAAATGAAGTGCTGACGTGCCATGCGAAGCTGCAAGTGCTTCTTTGGCACCAATATACGAGGCAAACTCAGCTTCTAGCTCTGCTACTTGGTCTATATCTTCATTATCTAAAACATCACTAACATTTGAGTGTTCTTCTCGTCCACTCTCAAATTTATAAAATGGAATTTTCATTTTCTTTCCTTAAATTTATATTACGGTATCGGAAGTAATTCCGCTACCTACGCCAACGCTTGGTTCCATACTATGCTTTTAAATGGCATAGTACACACGACCTCAGCGGTGAGCTCATTTTTATAGTTCGATTTATATCTTACAAAGTTATATCTCTTGGATAATTAAAATCATGATTTATAGTTCTTGATGTCAACTTTGCAATAATGGGCATTTTTCGCTTGAAGTGATTACGAAAAATTCTCTCTATTATCATCTCTAACATCTTTGAATCTATTCCTCTGGCTACTATCTCTTCTTTAGTCACTCTCTCTTCTACATAAAGCTTCATTGCTTCGTCTAATTTAGCATAAGAGTAGCCCAAATCAGCTTCGTCACTCTGTCCATCCCATAAATCAGCCGAGGGTGGTTTTTTAATGATACTGCGACTTATATTTAAATACTTAGCCAACTCATACACTTCGCTCTTGTAAAGGTCACCAATAGGGTTCACAGCACTTGATAAATCTCCGTAAAGTGTTCCATAACCCAGCATAAGTTCGCTCTTATTGCTAGTGCCTAAGACTAAAGCATTTTCACGTGCCGAAATATCAAAAAGTGTTGCCATTCTCATACGGGATGAGAAGTTACCGCGCCTGAGATTGTCCATATCAGGGTTTAAATCTTCATACGCTTTAAGCATCGGCGTAATCGAGACGGTAACACTTCGCATGTCAAAATCACGGCACAACTCATCTGCATCATCAAGTGAATTTTGAGGTGAATAATGCGAGGGCATCTTCACACATAAGAGCTCATCGCCAAAAGCCATCTTTGCAAGCACTGCCACAACAGCGGAGTCTATACCGCCGCTTAAGCCAACTACAACCCTTTTGATACCCGTTTTTTTTACTTCATTGTCTAAAAACCGTTGTAAGTAGTCTGAAATCTGAGAATATTTACTCATATCTTTTTATAACCTTTGTAGAACTTTAACAAAAAATATTATATCTAAAAAATGTTTACCAAGTGTATTTCAAGATATAAATTTAACAATAAATATATTTTACACAATATCAACATTTATAATAAATATACTCTCTTTATCAGACAAAAGATAGGAGATGCAAATTGAATAATCCGGCGAGCACATTTATAAAAATAAAAACCAATGAAACATACATCAGTTGTACGAGTGCCTATGAATGCATGAATGTATACAATCAGAAAATGATAATCCGTAAGGATGAAATTGTATTTAGTGAGGATGGTTCAAAATTTATTCATAAAAACCACTTTGAGACTTTAAGCTTGGATGCTCCTGTTTTAGTCAGCAAAAACATAACAGATATAGATAAAAAAATTTTAAATATTTTGATTATAAAAGAGCTTAACAAACGCTCTTTTTTGCCATAAAGTTAAGCTCACTGCAACGAAATCCTGCTTCTTTTCTTGCCTTGGTGTTTAGATTTTTTGCTCTTAAGAAGCCTTGAGGGTAGTATTTGTCTATTATCTCAAAATATACTTCATTTGAAACCCCGTTTTTTTCACAAGCATAGTTAAACCAAACATCGCCTTTTTTGACGTGCTCCATCTCCTCTTCTAATATAATGTTCAGTGTTTTAATTATGTTTTCTACCATTTCACTTTTTGGCAGTTTTTTTGAGTTTGTTCAAAATCATGGGAGTTGCATCGAGTCCGTTAGCTTCCAAATATCTCGGTACAACCGCCATTCTCTCTAATAATGTCTGTGTTCTTTGTGAGGCTTCAAAGAGAGCATTATGCACCTCAACGTCTCCATATTTTGCTCCAAGTTCATGCAAAAGTTTTTCGAGACTTAAAAAATGTCTTATCTCATCATCTGCCACTTCGAGCCAATCATCATAATATTTCTTTGGCATGTGCAAAAATCTGTAAGCTCCATCAATCGCCAAATCTATAGCAGAAAACTCTATGTGTGCTATGGCGTGGAGGAGAACTATTTGACCCTTTGGAGTTGTCAAGTTACTCCTTTTTGGAACATCTTGAGGCGGGACAACTCGGCATGTGGAACTGTATGATGGTTTTTCAAACTCTTTAGGACTATACTCTGTTTCAAATTCCACATGCCCTGCTTTATAAGCTTTATAAAACTTACCAAACCTCTCTATCTTGGCATGTGGAAATTGTGATTCCAATATTAGCTCTAGTTCTTTATAAAAATGCATAAGGGTATAATGATATAATCACGCTAAAAAAGGGATTAAATGCAAGTAAAAGTTCAAGCGATGGGTGATTACCAGACAAACTGCTACATTGCTACTGTCGATGGTAAGGACTTCATTATAGACCCGGGTGTCGGTGCAACGCAGTGGGTTTTAGACAATGTGACAAATCCGGTAGCTATTTTAAATACGCATGGACATTTTGATCATGTATGGTCAAATGCCGAGTTGCAAAAAAAACTACATATCCCGCTATACACGCCAAAATGTGATGTCCCGCTTTTAAGCGACAGCGGATGGATGCCTGACCTTCCGCCCTCAACTCCGGATGTGGCAGTTGAGCCCAATCAAGAGTTTGATTTTGATGGCACAAAAGTTAAATTTCATCATTTCCCCGGTCATTGTCCAGGGTGTTCTATGATAGAAATAGGTGATGTTATGTTTAGCGGAGATTTTATTTTTGAGCGCTCAATTGGGCGATGTGATTTTCCCTATTCAAATCCAGAGGATATGAAAAAGAGTCTCAAACGTTTTAAAACCCTAAACTATGACAGAACGCTTTACCCGGGTCATGGCGGGACAACGACGATAAAACAAGAACAACAATACACAGATTACTGGATAAAAAATATTTAAGGGGCAAAAATGAAAGACCATTTTAACAAAAAAGCAGAGACTTGGGACGAGGGTGCCATGAGAGTTAACGGTGCTGCAAAAATAGCAGAAGCTATAAACAGAAGAATTCCACTCAATAAAGAGATGGAAATAATGGATTTTGGAACAGGCACAGGGCTTTTAGGTTTTGAGATAGCCAAAGCAACTAAAAAAGTTTACGGAGTAGACACTTCGCCAAGCATGCTTGAAAAACTTCATGAAAAAAATACTCCCGAGATGACTATAGAAACCTACTGTCAAGACATTATTAAAGATCCGATAGATAAAGTTTTTCACGGAATGGTTAGTTCAATGACCCTGCATCATGTAGAAGAGTTAGAGCTTTTTTTTAAGACTTTACATCAAAACATAGCCGAGGGCGGTTTTATTGCTATAGCCGATTTAGAGAGTGAAGATGGAACTTTTCATTCAGACAATACAGGTGTTTTTCACTTTGGTTTTGAAGAAAAAAAATTATGTGAAATTGTAGAAAATGCCGGTTTTAAAGATGTGAAGTTTGAGAACATAGACACAATAAACAAACCAAACAGAGATTTTGGAGTTTTTTTATTAACTGCCAAAAAGTAGAGGAGAAAAATCGTTTATTTAACTATTTTCTTCTATACTCTTTTCACTAAGTAGATTGAGTTTTAATACATGTCTCTCGGTAATAACAGTTTTAAATTCTCCATCAAAAACTTTAATATCAAAAACATGGGCAGTAACATGTATATTTCTTTTTCTACCCTCTTTATGACGTACTTTAGCTGTAAAATAAACTTCATCGCCTAATTTTACCGGCGATAAAAACTGGCATTCACTTCCAACTAAAACTACATTTCTCTCATTAACTGCAGCCATAGCCGCAAAATCAGCTGCGCTAAAAATAAAGCCGCCGTGTATCAAACCTTGATCATCAGCAACCATATCTTCTGTAGTTATTAGTCTCAATTCAACATAACCATTTTGCATCTTTAAAATATCACCGCTGAGATTATGATTAATTTCTTCGTGAGTTTTTAAGATTACTTGCGTATTTACCTCATCTCTATATTCATCAAGCGCTAATTCTTCATCTTTATTGCTCATTTTTTGTCCTTAATCAATTTAACATAAACTCTTTTAGGCGCTGGATAACCCTCTAGCGTTTTTGATGCATCTTCTAAATCTAAAAAGTCTTCTAAGGACTGACCTTCAATCCACTCGGTTTTTCTCTGCTCATCTGAACTTGTAGTAGAGGTCTCTAAAACCTCAAAACTACTAAATCCTGCTCTTAAACACCAGTTTTTCAAAGCACCGATAGTCGGCACAAAATAGATATTTGGTATCTTAGAATAAGATGATTTTGGGCATAAACACATATCCTCATCGCCATCTATATAAAAGGTGTCTAAAATAACCTCACCTTCGTGGTCTAAGCCCTTATAAAGCGACTTTAACATTGCCACAGGGTCACTTCTGTGATACAAAACACCCAAACAAAATATGGTGTCGAACTTCTCTTCATAAAATTCCAAATGCTCAACACCCAAAAGCTCATACACTATTTTGCTTTGCACAAAATGATTTATAAAATCAAACTGCGTTTTATATAAAGGTGAAGGGTCAAAGCCTACCAAAGATTTAGGATTATCTTCTAACATTCTAAACAAGTAGTAACCGTTGTTGCACCCTATATCGGCAACTCGTTTATCTTTTAAATTAAAATGTGGTCTCAGCAGGTTGTATTTTATATTACTTTTCCACTCACTATCTATATAGGTGCCAAAAACTTCAAAAGGACCCTTTCTCCAAGGCATCATGAGTTTGGCAACCTCTTTGACACTCTTTGCATCAATTCCTTCACCGCCAATCTTCACAACATCCCCAAGTTGGACATGCCAAGTTCCACATGCCAAGGTATCAAGTGCCTCTCTAAGCGGAGCTATGTTTTTCCATTTCATCCACTTTTGTCTCTCTTCTTTTATTGTTTGTAAATCCATTTTATGCTTATCACACCTAAATTTTATTATAATTATAGCTAAAAACAACTATTAGGATATTTTATGCGATTAGAAAAAAAAGCCACTGTCGTTTCAACATCCGTAGCCGGCTTGCTTGTAGTTATGAAACTGACAGTTGGAATTTTTAGCGGCTCCGTTGCCGTCTTGGCATCTGCCATAGATTCATTTTTAGATTTAACCGTTTCACTCTTTAACTATTTTGCACTAAGCACGGCTGAGAAAGACCCTGATGACCAGTTTCACTTTGGACGCAGTAAAATAGAACCTCTTGCCGCAGTTATAGAGGGAACTATTATCTCTCTCTCGGCTATTTTTATTTTATATGAAGCACTTACTAAAATTGCCCATCCTAGAGCGCTAGAGCATATTGCAGAGAGTGTTTGGGTTATGGTAGCCTCTTTCATAATAACTGCATTTTTAGTATATTTTTTAAATTATGTCGCTAAAAAAACAAAAAATATGGTTATTAAAGCAGATGCACTGCACTACAAAACCGACCTCTTCTCTAACGGTGCGGTACTTCTAGCTCTTGAACTTATCTCTGTGACAGGCGAGCAACTTATCGATCCAATTTTAGGAATCGGTATTGCAATTTATATGATTTATTCAGCATTTCCTATCATCAAAGAAGGAGTTTTAATGCTTTTAGATGCGGCTCTTTCAGAAGATGATATTAATGAGATAGAAAAAATTATTATAAGCGAACCTGCTATTACAAACTTTCACGACCTAAAAACAAGAGAAGCCGGCTCTCATATTTTTATAACTGTTCATGCAGTTTTTAATATCAGCATCTCTTTATATGAGGCCCATCGTATTTCAGATAAAATTGAAGAGAAACTAAGAGATTTTTTTGAAGGGAAAAAAACGCATATCCTCATCCACATGGACCCTTATGATGATTCAGAGATGAATGAGATAGAAGATATTTATTAAAATATTAATTCCACATGCCATGCAATTTGCCACTCTGTCGGATGTGATGGCTTGCCTCGTTTTACTTAATATTTTTGCAACGTGGTGAGCGCAAGGCAGATTTAATATCGGCATTGATAACTTCTAGTTTTTGAGTATATGAACCAAAGGTAGGGCTTTGCATGTCTAAGATTTTGCCTAGCTTAATGAGTTCATTTTCAAATGTTTGCAAATCAGCAATCCCAGCATCAATCAACGCCAAATCAAAATTAATAGCTAAGGGTGGAAGAGATGTATCGATAGCTAGATTGAGTTTACTCAAAACTGGTTTTAGGAGATTTTGTGCTTGATGTTCAAGGTCCTTGACGATAGATCCTAGTCCCACATCTTTTAAAGCAGTGTAGATAGTTGAGCTCACAATCGACTTAATCTTATGCTCAATAGCATCAGAACCTTTAATAACATCCGAAACAGACATAGAGATAGTAACATGACAAGTTTTTACACCACAGGGATAGGGAGCCTTTTTTGTACAAATTTTAACTCCACATGGATAATTTGGTTTTACACCTATACGTTAATTGAGAACATGGTCTAAATCATTGAGCGCATTGTAAAGAGGCTCGAGTCTGTTATGCAAACTAACTATAGGTGCTTCGAGTTTGGCTAGTTTTGCAAACTCTACGTTCAAAGCATGGAGGCTCTTTTGTGGAATATGTTTTATGTTGTCATAGGTATCATTGATACGCTTCACCTCTTTGTCAATGTCAGTATAGACTATGCGCGAATGATTGACAATGCCTAAAATCATATCATCATTTTCACACTGTGCCACTAAGCCAACAGTGTCAAAATAGCGCAGACTCATTTGGCGAAACCCTGTTTCAACCTTTACAAGTGTGGAAGCTACTTTTTGAGTTTTTTGAGTAGCTTTTAGGAGTGGAACAACTTTTACATCTATTTGAGACATTGTTTTCGCTGCAGAAACAACAGGTTTGTGTGCAGTAGCAATATTTTTTTTGAGCACTTGTGCTTGCTCTTTGGTTTGAGGGATTTGCTCCGCGATACTAAGAGCCTTTTCGATTGTTCCAAGTGCTGTATCTAAGGTGATTAGTGCTTGGGCTGTTTTGTGTTCAGCACTTAGTACTGTTTCAAAATTGATAAGAGCACGATCAACTTCTTGGGTATTATCCATCAAACGTTTGGATTCAAGTTGAAAAACTTTCTCCTCATCAAATAGTGCATGCACAGATTGCAAAAAAGCATCATCTCCTTGCGCATAAGCAAAAGAGCTTGTCATATATAGGGCAAAGCAGAGTTTTATAATTGTACGTCTCATTGGTTTTTCTTCCTATAGCATACCGCGTGCGACAGCCCAATATAAACTTTTGTTAAAACCTAAGCGTATATAACTACCTAGTTTACTACACGGAGTAGGTTTAACATCATTTTCGTATTACTTCAGCTGCGATAAAAGGTGGTGCGACATAAAAATATCAAACTCTATCTTTTCGCCTTCTTCAGAATAAGCAGTTTATATTTTAGGGTCAACTTTTGCAAGTGTAAAACTAGTCTTATGCTTCACATTTATACTATAAAAGTCATTGGAAGAACCGCAGATGTAGGTCCTTGCATGAAAAGCCCATTTTCTACTGCTTGAGATTTTGAAGAGTAAGCGTAAATAATCTCGATGTTATTTCTAACACCTCTTAAGGTTAACTCTAAAAATATTGTGTTACAATTGACTACAATAAAATAAGGAGTTTTTCCATGTTAAAAAAAATGGTGGTAATGAGTTTGCCAATTCTACTTTTTACGCAGCTTAGTGCATATGATCTCAAATCGAATATGATACAGCTTGGAGCAGAACTTGCCCAAATTCAAAAATCATTTATAGCGAGTGACCAAGAAGGTGTTGAAGATTCAATCAAAAACTTTTCAAAACATGCGCAAGAATTATTGGGAAATAAAGACAGCTTCTCTGCTATGCTTCCAAAAGATAAAAGATATAAAGCGAGTGAAGCTGTTATGAGTGCGCAAATTATAAGTCATAATGTTAAAATAATTTTGGATGCTATTGAAAATAAAAACAATCAATCTGGCATTGTTCGTCGTGAAGAGTCTCAAAGAGCCTACACTTACATAGAACATGCGTGTTTTCGTTGTCATAACATAGTGAGAGATGAATATTAAACAACATCCCCGAGTTTAGTGTTTGTTGCTATTGATGTAGACACTCTCAATTAAAACTTGGGAGTAATGAGGAATGTTTTAGCCCCAAACAAGTTCGCGGTACCGAAGAGGCTCTCAAGTAAGTTTTAGTTATTTTACAGTCTCAGAACATGGGAGTGAGGAAGATTTCCACATGCCGGAACTTGGCATGTGGAAACTAAATTACTTACTTAGCGAACTCAACTGCCCTACTCTCGCGAATAACATTTACCTTTATTTCGCCTGGGTATTGCACTTTTTCTTGTATCTCTTTTGCTATTTCTCTTGCAATTAAAACTGACTCGTCATCGTTAACTAAACTAGCATTAACAATAACTCTCACTTCTCGTCCGGCATTAATGGCATACGCTTGTTTAACAGCTGTGTGCTCTAAGGCAATTTCTTCTATTGCTGTTACTCTTTTCAAAAAGCTCTCTAGAACTTCTCTTCTTGCACCTGGACGAGCCGCTGAGAGAACGTCAGCAGCACAAACAGCCCCACACTCAATGGACTCTATCTCTTGGAGACCATGATGAGCATAAATAGCATTTATAACCACGCCATGTTCGTTATAACGGTTACAAATTTCGGCACCCAAATCAATATGATTTCCGCCTTGGTCATGAGTAAGCGCTTTGCCTATATCATGAAGTAAACCGGCTCTTTTTGCGAGTATTGGGTCACCACCCATCTCTGCTGCCATAATACCTGCTAAATGTGCTACTTCGAGAGTATGAGCCAAAGCATTTTGTCCATAACTTGCACGATATCTAAGCCGTCCGATTAGTCTAACAAGCTCTGGATGCATAACACCTATATTCATGTCTGCAAGAAGTTCTTCTCCCTCGTTGAGTATAGAGGCTTCAAACTCCTCACTTACCTTTTCAAAAATCTCTTCAATTCTTGCCGGCTGTATTCGCCCATCTTCAATAAGAAGCTGTAATGTTTTAGTTGCAATTGCTCGACGGTAAAGGTTAAAACTGCTTACTAAAATCGCATTTGGCGTATCATCTATAACAATATCAACACCCATAAGCGTTTCAAGGGCTTTAATATTTCTGCCCTCTTTACCAATTATGCGACCCTTTAATTTATCATTATCTAAGTGAACCAAATTAGTCAATCTTTCAGAGGCAAAGTTTCCTGCAAAACGGGTTGTAGCCTGAGCTAAAATATAATTTGCTCGTTTTTCCGCTTCTCTTTTTGCTTCATTTTCATATCGTCTGACAATATGCGAGATATCTCCTCTTGACTTCTCTTCAACTTTTTCAAGCAGAGCAACTCTAGCCTCTTCTTGCGTCATTCCAGCACTATGCTCTATGGCATGCACTGCTTCATCTATCTTTTGTTCATATCTCTTTTTTAGTGAATTTAACGATTTTTCATTTCTCTCTAAATCAATTCTTTTTGCATTTGAAACACTAGCCTCTTCTTGAATTCTTTTCTCTTCATTTTGCTTGTAGCGTTTAAAATTTTGCTCTTTTAAAATTACATCATTTTCTCTCTGGTTAAGATCTGCCTTAGCTCTCTCTTTTGCACTTTCATAATGCTTTAAAGCTTCTAACTCAATCTCCCGAGATTTTATATGTGACTTTTGCAGAAGCATATGTGCTTCGTTTTCTATTGCACTTGCTTTTGCTTTTGCCAGGTCTGTGTAAGTATCAAAATTGGCATTTGTGATTTTTTTAGAGATGAAAAAGCCTATAAATCCACTAACGGTGGCAACGCCACCACCTAGTAAAATTTCGCTTAACATCAGTTCTTCCTATTTTTTGACTTTAACCTTACTCTTGGCGTGAGTAGTAAATCACATGTGACGTCGTATGAGTCACAAATAAATTTATTTGTATAACAAAACACCGGTTGCACAAAAATTGTATATGGTCTTCTCTGTAACTTTTCAAAGAAACGATCATACATTCCTTTTCCAAAACCAATTCTTTGTAAATTTCCATCTACCCCAACCGCAGGCACTATGGCTATATCAATATTATTTATATTTCGTAGTGTATTTCCCGCTTCAAAAATACAAAATTCATTCTGTTTCAGCGGTAATCTAAATGGTACCATCTTAAAACTTTCGCCTTGCATAAACGGTACATATATTTCACAATTTTTTCTCATTTTTTGAAGAGTTTTGACTACGCTTGCTTCAAAGGGTAACGAATAATAAAAGAGTATTTTTTTACCTTTTAACTTTTTGAGTTCTTTAGTCAGTTTTAAATTTAACGCTGCATCACGATAAAATTTGTTGTGTTTTGGGGCGTTTTTAATCTTTTTTAAACATTCTTTTCTAAAAATCGGTTTTGTAAGAGTCATATTAAATCTTTGTAGTTATAATTTCGCACATTTTACATCAATTAATAAAAAAGGTACTTTAATGTTCAAAAAATCTCTTTTACCCGTTCTCTTTGCAAGCATTTTTCTAGTTCAAGGCTGTAGTTCTGACAAAGCAGAAGAAGCCAACAGTATGATTGCAGCAAACGAGCATGTCTTAACAGCGCTAGACAACAAACAATACATAGTAAAAAAGCAAGCAGGTGATTTTATTTTAGATAATGCGAAAGGCAAAGTTGTAATTTTTGATATTTTTGCTACTTGGTGCCCACCTTGTAGAGCAGCTGCTTCACACCTTGCATCACTTCAAGAAAAGTATAAAGATGACTTAATTGTTATTGGAGTGAGCATAGAAGACGATATTACAAATGCAAAACTTCTAGAATTCAGAAATGAGTATGGTGCAAATTATGCTTTAGTAAATTCCGCTCAGAATCGTCTTTTGGCTGACAAAATTGTAAAAGAGCTTGGTTTAGGAGAGCGATACCCTATTCCTATCATGGCACTTTATATAGACGGTAAATACATTAACCACTACATTGGCGCAATTCAAGAAGAGTTTATAGAGAGTGATATTAAAAAAGCACTTGGGAAATAAGCAATATATATGTTTGGATTTATAAAAAAATCACTTAGTAAAACTGTTGAGGCTATAAAAACAGTAGCACCAAAGAAAAAAATCTCCTTTTCAAAAGAAGAACTTGAACATATTTTACTAGAAGCTGATGTTGAATATGCGCTTGTTGAACTCATTATAGAGCAAACCTATCAAGAGAAAATTACAAGAGAAATTCTCCGCTCTAAACTTTTAGCGACTCTTGCCTATACAACGTACAAAGAGCCTGAGTTTACCTCCCCTTTTGTTGAGCTTATAGTGGGTGTTAACGGTGCGGGAAAAACTACAACCATTGCAAAACTGGCTTTAAAGTATAAAAATGAGGGTAAAAAAGTAATTCTCGGTGCCGGAGACACATTCCGTGCAGCTGCGATTGAACAACTTACATTATGGGCAGAGAAACTTAAGATTCCAATAATATCTTCGACACAAGGACATGACCCTTCTGCGGTGGCTTATGACACAATAGACTCTGCAAAGTCAAAAGGTTTCGATAATGTTATTATTGATACGGCAGGAAGACTTCACACCCAGACCAATCTTGCAAATGAGCTCAAAAAAATAAAACGTATCTGTGACAAAGCACACAATGGTGCTCCGCACAGAACTCTGCTTATCATCGACGGAACGCAAGGTAACTCAGCAATAGCGCAAGCAAAAGCGTTTAACGAGATGATTGGAATTGACGGAATCATTATTACAAAACTTGATGGAACAGCCAAAGGCGGTAGTATTTTTTCTATAGCTTATGCCCTTGAACTCCCTATTCTTTTCGTTGGAACCGGTGAAAAACCTGAAAATCTTACACCGTTTGACAAATATGAGTTTGTTGATGGCTTGCTTGATGCCATATTTGTTGAAAAAGAAATGAGTTAATTCATTAATTTAACTACAAAATATTGCAATACGTCATATAAACTATTTCCACATGCCAAATAAAGTATAAT
>MNYP01000059.1 GCA_001873135.1 Helicobacteraceae bacterium CG2_30_36_10 | reverse complement strand
CTGATTTAACTGGAACCTTTATCGTTTTTGACTCAATTAAAAATTTCATAAAAGGTGATAGAGATAAAAATAAAGATGTATCAATAACAATGGATATATTAAAAAGCTTAAGGAGACAAGGTGCGACCATCCTTTTTTTACATCACACCAGCAGACCTACAAAAGATTTAGAAGAGTTAAGATACGCAGGTTCAAGTGCGTGGGAAGAGGACACATCTAATGCCTTTATTCTTAAAAAGAATGATCACAGAAATACATTTATTTTTGTTCCATTTAAGGCAAGGGTTGGAGATTTACAAGAAATTGCATTTACTTATTGCTCAGATACTCATACCCTTACTAAAGTTGATATTGATTGGGCAAAAGAAACAGAAGAACACGAAGCAATAAAAGATGAAATAATTGAATTTTTGAAAAATCAAAATGAAAAACCAACTTATAGTCAAATAATGAAACACCTCACTGATCAAGGATATTCAAACAAAGATAAAAATAATGAAGTAATTCAGAGTGGAAAAGACAAACAATGGAAAGCCACAAAAATCAAAGAAAAAAATAACAGAGATTTTTACGAACTAATTGGAATTGATAAATCAAAAGAAACTAAAATTGAAATAGTCTATGAAGATAACTCTCAGATAGGTAAGATAAGTCATATTAGCTCGGATAAGTCCTATTCTAAGGCTAATAAGGGAAAAGAAGTTTTGTCAGATAAGTCATCTATTTATTCGGATAGGTCTCAAAATATGAATATAGATATGCCAACTATTTTATAGATTGAGGAGTTTGAAAATGTTTGAAAATTTAGAAAACACTCTAATTGAAATAAAAGATGAACTTAAATTGTATAGAGAACTATTTGCTTTGCAATTTGACAATTTGCGTACTAAAAATCAAGTTGCTAAGTTTTTGCACAAAGATCCAAAAACTATATATAACTGGATCAAAGATGGCACACTTAAAGAGGGTATTCATATTAGAGTTGCTGATGATGGTAAAACAGAGTTTATCCCAGAGGGAATAATTCAGTTGAAAAAAGAGTTAAGTGAAAGAAAAATAGAGGTAAAGAGGGTTGAAAAACAATTAAATCCCATTGCAAATAAATTTTTAAATAGGAGAACAGTAAATGGCTAAACAAAAAACAAAATCAATTCAGTATATTTATGGAGATGTTAAATTCACAATTAAAGAGCAATTTGGTCATTGGTATTTGGATTTTTACTTACCATCTGGAGAAAGACAAAGAGGCACCACAAAGCTTAAAGCAACACAAGAAAATTTAAAAATTATAAAAAAAGATATTATTCCAGATATATTCATTGGACGTGGCAGGGAGCCAATAGCAGAAGATAAGGAAGAAAAGAAAATTTGGACTATTCAAGAATTCGCAGATGTTTATTTTGAACTACAAAAAACAACTATTAGAAAGCATACTCTAAAGAGAAATATTATGCACTTTAATAATCATATCTCACCAATTTTTGGAAAACGAGAACTACAAAGCATTACACCATTAGAAATTGAAAGATGGCAGAATAAGCTTTTACAAAAATACAAGCATCTTACTGTTCAAAAGTTTAGATCTATTCTTTTTTCAATTTTTGAAAAAGCGAAAAACAATGATTTGGTAGATAAAAACCCACTTGAAAAAGTTACTGCTCCTAAAGTTCAATTAAATAGACCAACAACTGAAATCACTCCTTTTGCGGAAACAGAGCTTACCAAAATTCTAGAAAATGCAAATGGTTATATGAAGAATTTTATTCAATTTATGTTAGCAACTGGAATGCGGCCAGGAGAGATTGTCGCTTTAAAGTGGAATGATATAAATTTTGAAAGAAAAAAAATTGATGTTGAGAGAACAAGAATAAGATCGGAAAAGCCAAAAGAAACAGCAGATGGAAGCACAAAAACAGATGCAAGTGATAGAGGAATAGATATGCTCACACTTGCTGAGGAAGCATTGTTAAGACAAAAAGAATTAACTGGAGAATATGAGTATATTTTTTTAAATCAATCAAAAAAGCCATTTTATACTCACGATATAGTTGGGGTGAACTTTGACAAAATATTAAAGAAAAGTGGGGTTGAAGATAGACCATTGTATAATTTGAGACATACTTTTGCATCTCAACTTATTAGCAAAGGTGCAGATATTACTTGGGTTTCAAAAATGCTAGGTCATAAAGATGTTGCAATCACATTAAAAATATATACAAAGTTTATCCAAGAAGATGATGAAACAAGGCTTAAGAAAATAGCTAAAATGGACAAGTTTATGGTCAAGTTTGAAAATGATGACGATGAAAATATCGATAAATAGGGGTTTATAGAGTGAAAATTAGAGTCTATTACGAAGACACAGATATAGGTGGCGTTGTTTACCACTCTCATTATTTAAACTTTTGTGAAAGGGCTCGCAGTGAGGCTTTTTTTCAAAAAGGTTTAACTCCGGTTCTAGAAAACGGTCATTTTGTAGTAAGAAAAGTTGTTGCTGATTATTTAGCTAGTGCTAGACTTGGCGATTTACTTGATGTTAAAAATGAGCTTCTTGAGATGAAGGCTGCTTCCTTTACCCTTTTGCAAACCATATATAAAGATGATAAAAAACTATTTGAGATGAAGATAACCTTGGTCTATATAACTTTTGAGGGCAAACCTCAAAAACTTGATGACTTTACCAATGAGCTTGTTTTATCACTCTTTAATGCTTAATACAAAAGTCAATAAACCTGAACAATTAGCGGTGAGGGGAACTGTTATACTTTTACCAACCAAGCTTAGATGAAGCTTATTGTGATTAGAATAATATAAGCACCTTGGAAATTTTAGTTTCTTCTTGTTGCTAAAAAATATTTAAAGGAAATTATATGAAAATTTCAAAACTTGTTTTATCATTTATATTGAGTGTATCACTATTCACTCAAGTTCTGTCGGCACAGATAGCTTCTACAGATGCGATTCTTGGACAGTCTGTTGTTTCATCGTCTAAAGAAAAGCTTGTTCAGATTGTCTCTCGCGATGATGTGGCAAAAAGGTTTGAAGAGTTGGGCGTAGATCCGAAAATTATTGAGGCTCGAATTGCTTCTATGACGGACGAGGAAGCTTCAAGAATGGCACTTCAAATAGAAACACTGCCAGCTGGTGCAGATGCGGGTATGTCGATACTCGGTGCTGTTGTTTTTATCTTTATAGTTTTACTTATTACGGATATTCTTGGGGTTACAAAAGTTTTTAACTTTACGAAACCTATAACAAACAACTAATTTGAGAGCATCCAAGT
>MNYP01000117.1 GCA_001873135.1 Helicobacteraceae bacterium CG2_30_36_10 | reverse complement strand
TTGGCATGTGGAAATTTCCACATGCCAAGATCACAACTAATCTACAAAACTTCCCACTAAAAATTATAAACATTAATTCAGACTTAAAATAAGCTAACTTTAATTACAGTTTATGTATTATCACGTGTCTATAATTCTCTAAACAATTAGGGAATTAAATTCTACTGGAAATTTATGTAAAAGGAATTGTATGCCTACAATCAATCAATTGATTCGTAATGAGCGTAAACGTGTGGTTAAGAAATCTAAATCACCGGCTCTAGTTTCATGTCCACAGCGTCGTGGTGTATGTACTCGTGTTTATACGACTACACCAAAAAAACCTAACTCGGCTTTAAGAAAAGTTGCTAAGGTTCGTTTAACTTCTGGTTTTGAAGTTATTTCTTATATCGGTGGAGAGGGTCATAACCTTCAAGAGCACTCGATAGTTCTAGTTCGTGGCGGTCGTATTAAAGATTTACCTGGTGTTAAGTATCATATCGTTCGTGGTGCTTTAGATACTGCAGGTGTTGCTAATCGTACTGTTGCTCGTTCTAAATACGGAACTAAAAAAGCAAAAGTTAAAAAATAGTCACAACTATTTTTTAAACAACAAGTTCAATAGCTACAGGATAAATTTTAAGTAATTTATTTTGAGTAAATTTGAAAAAATTGAAGAATAAGGAAATTCTATGAGAAGAAGAACTGCCCCCGTTCGTGAAATTATGCCAGATCCAGTTTATGGAAGCAAAGTTTTAACGAAATTTATAAATAAAATTATGTATGATGGTAAAAAATCTACAGCAGAAAAAATCATTTACAGTGCAATGGATATCATTAGCTCTCGCGGTGAAAAAAATGGTATAGATACATTTAATCAAGCTATTGATAATATTAAACCAATTATTGAAGTAAAAAGTCGCCGTGTTGGTGGTGCTACTTACCAAGTTCCAGTAGAAGTGCGCCCTGTACGTCAACTTTCATTAGCTATCAGATGGTTAATTGACTCTTCTCGCAAGAGAAACGAAAGAACAATGGCTGAGAGATTAGCTAACGAATTAATGGATGCATCATCAGACAAAGGAAATGCATTTAAGAAAAAAGAAGATACTTATAGAATGGCTGAAGCAAATAAAGCATTTGCTCACTATCGCTGGTAACTATAATTTTTACATGCAAAGGGAAGTAATTCCCTTTGCTACGTTAACACTTGGTTTTGCTCAACGCAAAGCTCAAGTTTGCTTGCAAACTTTTGTGTTGACATTTACTAAAGATTTTAAACCTCTTTTGTAAGTAAATAGATTTTATTTATAAAAGAGGTTATCTCTCAACTAATTAAACAAGGTACTAAACATGGCAAGAAGTCACAAACTAGAAGACGTAAGAAATATCGGTATTGCTGCGCACATTGATGCAGGTAAAACTACAGCAACAGAAAGAATTTTATTCTATACAGGGCGTGAGCATAAAATAGGTGAAGTTCATAACGGTGCTGCTACTATGGACTGGATGGAACAAGAGCAAGAAAGAGGTATCACTATTACTTCTGCTGCAACTACTTGTGAGTGGGACGGCAAGCAGATAAATATTATCGATACTCCGGGTCACGTTGATTTTACTATTGAAGTTGAGCGTTCTATGCGTGTTCTTGATGGTGCTGTTTCAGTATTTTGTGCTGTTGGTGGTGTTCAGCCCCAATCAGAGACTGTTTGGAGACAAAGAAATCGTTATAAAGTTCCATCAGTTGTTTTTGTAAATAAGATGGATAGAACAGGTGCAGACTTTTATGAAGTTGAGCGTCAAATTCGTGACCGTCTAAAAGGTAATCCGGTTCCAATACAAATACCAATTGGTGCTGAAGAAAAATTTGACGGCATTATTGATCTTGTTCAGATGAAAGCAATTATTTGGGATAAAGATGCGGAGATGGGTTCTAACTACCATATTGAAGATATTCCTGCTGATTTACAAGGTAAAGCTGAAGAATATAGAGAAAAAATGCTTGAGTCTATTTCTGAAGTTGATGGTAATGAAGGGTTTGCAGAAAGATTTTTAGAAGGTAAAGAGATTTCTCAAGAAGAAATTTCAGCAGCTATTAAAGCCGCTACTCTTGGTATGGCAATTGTTCCTATGACTTGCGGGACTGCGTTTAAAAACAAAGGTATTCAAACTTTGCTTGATGCAGTTGTTGCATACCTTCCAGCTCCAACAGAGTGTGCACCGATTACTGGTACTATGATGGATGATGAAGAAGTTCACGTAGCAGTTCCATCTAGCGATGATGGTGATTTTGCGGCATTGGCGTTTAAAATCATGACAGATCCATTTGTTGGAGTATTAACTTTTATCCGTGTTTATCGTGGTTCATTAGAGTCAGGTTCATTCGTTCATAATACTACCAAAGATAAAAAAGAGAGAATCGGTCGTATCGTAAAAATGCATGCTATCAAGCGTGAAGAAGTGAAAGAAATTTACGCCGGTGAAATTGGCGCAGTTGTTGGTCTTAAAGCGACTACCACCGGAGATACTTTAGTTATTGGTGAAAAAGTTGTTTTAGAGAGAATGGACTTTCCGGAACCGGTTATCTCTGTTGCGGTTGAGCCAAAAACTAAAGTCGACCAAGAAAAAATGGGTATCGCTCTTAATAAATTAGCTGCGGAAGATCCATCTTTTAGAGTAGCTACAGATGAAGAGACTGGTCAAACTATTATTTCAGGAATGGGCGAGTTACACCTTGAAATTCTTGTTGATAGAATGAGAAGAGAATTCTCTGTTGAAGCTGAAGTTGGTGCTCCACAAGTTTCATATAGAGAGTCTATTAAAGATAAAGTTAATCAAGAGCACAAATATGCGAAACAATCAGGTGGTCGTGGTGCATTTGGACACGTATATCTTACAGTTTCTCCTGGTGAAGCTGGTACTGGTTTTGTATTTCATAATGAAATAAAAGGTGGAGCTGTTCCTAAAGAGTATATTCCTGCAGTTGAAAAAGGTTGTAGAGAGTCTATGTCTAACGGTGTTCTAGCCGGTTACCCTATGGAAGATGTTGATGTTGTTCTTTATGATGGTTCATACCATGATGTTGACTCGAATGAAATGGCATTTAAACTTGCCGCTTCAATGGGATTTAAAGAGGCTTGTAGAAAAGCTAGACCTTCAATCTTAGAACCAATGATGAAAGTTGAAGTTGAAGTTCCTGAGGATTATATGGGTGACGTTATTGGTGACCTTAACCGTCGTCGTGGTCAAATTAGCAACATGAGTGACCGTTCAGGTAATAAAATTGTTGATGCTTATGTACCACGTGCAGAAATGTTTGGTGACTCAGCAGATCTACGTTCTGCTACTCAAGGTAGAGCTACA
>MNYP01000085.1 GCA_001873135.1 Helicobacteraceae bacterium CG2_30_36_10 | reverse complement strand
ACTAAAAGAGATGCAAGATAAACAAAAATCTGTAAAAGTTCATTATTTTTAAGAGCAATAAACCCTAAAATTAAAAACAGGTAAGGAACAAGTCTAAACATAGAAACGCCTCCCTTAACTCCATGCATCATATTTTTTACGCTCAATGTTTTTATCTTCTCTTTTTCTTCTTTTACTATAGCTCTTAAGTCGAGTTCTTCAACCGGGGCGTTATTAATCAGTTCATACCCCAGAGTACCTTCTCTGACTTCGTCATTCACCTTATCATCATACAACTCATATGGATCTTCTATTGCCTCTAAAATATCTTTTTTTTCTTCTATATTTTTAGACTCTACCTCAGTTTCAATCATTTTTCTATAAGCAAACATAGAACCTAAAATAATAAATAAACTGCTTAAAAATGCAATCTGAAAATTTATATAAAAACTAAACGATATGAAATAAGTAGCTAAAATCAGAATCTCTACAATAGCTAAAAGACTAATAGTTTTTTTCACCGTAATCCATATCATCAGCATCATCCCAGCTATCTTTTTCAAGCTGTTTTTTTATTGCATATCTAGGCTCTTTAGCTAACTCTTCATAGCTTTTTCGCTGTTTTTCATAGACTTTAAATACATTTAAAATTGCTGCTGCTATACCTATAAATATGCCTATCCAAAAAGTCCAGCCGATTCCGGTTAAACTACGAAGAAGATAGCCGATACCTACGCCCATAACAACTGCAACAACGACAGATATTCCTAATGAAAGACTATCAGCAGCTTCAATAATCGGTTTTATTCTTGGAGCATTTTCTTCTTTTTGTGCATTTTGTCCCAGTGTATTTTCTTCTTCATTTACCTTGTTAGCCATTAGTGATTTCCTTGAAAATTCTACCACTTGCTTGGATGGTATTTTCAATTATTTCATCAGTAATAGCAGTTGAGATAAAGCCTGTCTCATAAAGTGAACAGGCAAAGTAATAACCTTCACTCAACATAGCAGAGTGAAATGAAGCAAAAAGTTTGGCATCTGAAGCAGCAGCATCGGCAAAGTTTTTAACAGGAGATTCGTTAAAGAAAAATCCGAACATGCTTCCTCTCACCTCTGTTTGCATTGTAATTCCACATGCCAAGGCTTCTTGCTTCATTCCCTCGACAAGTCGCTTTGCACGAGCTTCTAGAACTGCCATAACACGCATATTTCTTTTTAGTTTACTGAGTGCCGCAAAACCCGCTGCCATAGCAACAGGATTACCGCTTAATGTTCCGGCTTGGTATACCGGACCTTCAGGTGAGAGCTGAGACATTATCTCAGCACTTGCTCCAAAAGCACCCACAGGCATTCCTCCGCCGATAACCTTTCCAAGAGTAAGAATATCCGGTTTAACCCCGGTAATAGATTCAGCACCATTGATAGAAGCTCTAAAACCACTCATAACTTCGTCAAAAATAAGTAAAGTTTTATTTTCATCACAAAGCTTTCTTAATTCGTGCAAAAATTCTTTCTCCGCAGGAACAAGCCCCATATTCCCCGCAATTGGCTCAATGATTACACAAGCAATATCCTTTGAATCATTAAAGCATTTTTTCACGCTCTCTATATTATTATACTCAGCTAAAAGTGTATGTTTTGTAAAGTCTGCAGGAACACCGGGAGAACTTGGATTTCCAAAAGTAGCCGCTCCGCTGCCAGCCTCTACTAAAAGAGAGTCGCTGTGCCCATGATAACAACCGGTAAATTTTACAATATCATCACGTCCGGTAAAACCACGTGCAAGACGAATAGCACTCATTACAGCTTCTGTTCCACTGCTTACAAATCTAACTTTATCAATAGAGTCAAAAAAAGAAACTACAAGTTTTGCCAGCTCCGTTTCGGCAAGTGTAGGAGCACCGAAACTAAGACCATGTTTGACGGCATCAATCACAGCCTTTTCTACTGCCTCATCTCTATGACCAAAAATAAGCGGACCCCAACTTTGTACATAATCAACATATTGATTGCCATCGACATCTGTTAAGTAAGCGCCCTTACCTTCAGTTATAAAAATTGGTGTTCCACCAACACTTTTGAATGCTCTTACCGGAGAGTTTACTCCGCCTGGAATGAAAATCTGCGCTTCATCGAATGCTTTTAGCGATGCTTCTGTGTTCATTGAGTAACCTTGTAGTTTTCTGTAATTATAGCAAAGTACTATTAATATACATTTGGTATAATCACTAAAGGGCATCTCTAAAAACCCTGGCTTGCTTCAGAGGGAGTTAAAAAAGATGAGATGCCCTAAAATAAATATAATTGGAAAAACTTGAACAGATCTTCTTTTGCCCTATTTGTAGCACTCTTGATACACTTGATATTTTTACTTCTATTTTGGATTTTGGGGACAATAGCGTCTGATGATGTAAAACCTGCAAAGCAAGAAGAAAATAAAATAAAAATATCTCTAAAAGAGATGCCTATTATAGATAAAAAGTCTGGACTAACAAAAGAAAAGATTAAAGAGCCGGAGATTGCTCCGCCGATGCCTAAAGGTTCTCAACTTAAAAAAACAGTTGAGCAGCCTCCTATTAAATATGAACCGAAAAAACAGCCGATAAAAGAGACAAAATTGAACAAGCCACCAAAACCTGAACCAAAACCAAAGGTAGAACCATTGCCACCAAAAAAACCCTACATCCCTTTGATGGAATTAAAAAACAATGACAATAAAATGAAAAACATAAGAAAAAAAGTTGAACCTGAGGACCAATTATATGCAATGCTTTCTCAAGATAATTCTTCAGAACAAGAGAAGCAAGAGAAAACAAAAAGTTCTGCCGGCAGCAGTATTAATCAAAATATCAAAGAGTTATACGGGGAGGAGTTTGGTAAATTATCTCCAGGTCAGCAACAATATATACTTGATAACCAAGAAATTATGAGAAGAATAACGCAGCAAGTTCTTACCCGTGTAGCAAGAGTAAATCTGCCAAGAGATTTAAATGTGAACAGAAGCAATGTAATTGAATTTTATCTCCATCCAAACGGTGATATGACAGATTTTAGATTTCTAGAAAAAAGTGGTTATTATGTTCTTGACGATACTACGAAAGAGACTATAGAATACGCTTACAGCAGGTATCCAAGACCTACAGAAAAGACTTTAGTCAGATATAATGTTTTTTATAATCTCGCTAGATACTGAGTTATAAACAACAAATTATAAAAATCAACTAGTTCTTATCCAGTAGCGCCAAAGCCCCTTTATAAATGGGCTCGTCAATAAAACCGTACTCTTCATCCACAAAACCTGTGATTCCAAGCTCTTTGTGCATCTCAAAAAGCTTTACTATGACTCTCGCTCTGTCTAAATCTTCTTGATTGTCTATAAACACACTGTTTACCAATGCCACTTGTTTTGGTGAGATGCACCCTTTTGCGTCAAAACCCATAGTTTTTTCCAGTAAAATCCACATGCCGAACTCTTCTAAGTTTTTATAATCCTGATAGACAAAGGAAACTGGCTTCACTCTAACTGATTTACAAGTAATTAAGAAGTGAGAGAGCATATAGAGCATTGTCGGATTCTCTTTATTTATAAGGCTTTGAGACAATTTCATATCTGCAAACAGATCCAAAATTCCAAGATAAAAAGTTGTGACATATTTATTTACAGCCAATGACGCAAGACTACTCCAGGCAGAAGCTGTTTCTATAGAAAGATGAAGTTCTACATTATCGTTTAAAAGAGCCAAAACACTTCTTACCTCTTTCTCGTTATTTATCTTAGGCACTCTGATGGCGTCTGGCATAAATTGGTTTAAATACGTTATCTCTTCATATCCGCCCTCATCAAGTGCATTTACCCTGACTACAAGTTTTTTATCACACTCATTGTATATAGTTAAAAATATTGCACATAAGACAAGAGCAAAGGGTTTATCCTCTGGGCTCACTCCATCTTCAAGATTAAGCATAATACAATCCGCTTCAAGTGTTTGGATTTTACTTAAATGTACAATATTATTACAAGAGAGCATAAGAACTGAGCGAAAATTTTTTCTTTTATTTAACTTTCTGTATTTGGGAATGGCTAAGTTGTCTAAAGCTGTCAAGTCTCTGTTTTCATAAGCCAGTGTCAGCGCTTGAAGCATATCATTTCTCATTTTTGACTTCTTTTTCATTATTTTTATGAACAAATAGATAAAGTGCTTCAATCTCTTTATTTATTAAAAAATATCTAGGCATGCCATCTACTCTTTTGCTTAAAGCGATATAAAATTTATTGTAATCAAGCTTATTAATTGCCGGACCTTTAAAACTTTTTTTCTGTTTTTTTTCAACATAATTTGCAACAATTTTCCCCTCTCCGTTCTCTCCATGACAGTGCTGACAGCCTATGCCTCTTGGGTTTTTGTAAAGTTGTGAAGAGTATTCCATTGGAGTTATAAAACTACTCGCTGCGAACAGAAAAAATGGTGATATTAAAAAAATTATATGTTTCATTGTAAAGCGACCTTTTATCATTAAAATGATATTATAATAAAAAAATAATTTATGGAGTTTAAATGCAGCTTCTTGATGGAAAAGTACTTTCACAGAAAATAGAAAAAACCGTACAAATAAAGACAAAAACTCTAAGACAAAGCAAGGGATTAGTGCCTGGCTTAGCTGTAATATTAGTTGGGCATGATCCAGCTAGTGCAGCATATGTAAATATGAAAAAGAAAGCCTGTGATCGAGTGGGTTTTTATTCAGTTACACATGAAATGCCTGCAGATATCTCTCAAGCTGCTATTGAAAACACAATTACAATGATGAATAATAATCCTAACATTAATGGAATACTTATTCAACTGCCTCTTCCTTCTCAAATTGATACTACAAGAATCTTAGAACTTGTTGATCCAAGTAAAGATGTAGATGGTTTTCATCCATACAATGTCGGAAGACTCACAACCGGGCTTGACGGGTTTGTCCCCTGCACCCCTTTAGGTGTTATGGCACTTTTTTCTGAGTATAATATAGATCTAAAGGGTAAAAATTGTGTTGTTGTCGGAGCTTCAAATATTGTTGGAAAACCAATGGCCGCCCTACTTTTAAATGAAAATGCGACTGTAGAAATTTGCCACATCTTTACTGATGATTTAAAAAAACACACTCTAAATGCCGACATACTTCTTGTTGGCGTTGGCGTAATTAACTTAATAAAAGAAGATATGGTAAAAGATGGTGTCATAATTATTGACATTGGAATTAACCGTGCACAAAATGGTAAACTTGTCGGTGACGTTGACTTTCTTAATGTTAGTAAAAAATGCTCATACATCACGCCTGTTCCGGGCGGAGTTGGACCAATGACCATAGCAATGCTTTTAAGCAATACACTTAAAGCAGCACAAACACATGCAAGCGAGCGAGAATAAATGAAAAAAACTTTGCTTAAAGCCTATAAATTTTCAAACTCTTGGCCGGGAACAATAATAATAGTCTTAGTTATTATTTTCTTTTTAGCCCAAGCTTTTAGAATTCCTTCGGGATCTATGAAAGACTCACTTCTTGTAGGTGACCATCTGTTTGCCAAAAAGTTCGCTTATGGTACGCCGATGCCACACATTCCATTTCTAGAGATGTCAATAATGCCTTGGAGCGACAAGCTTCGTCTCTTTGACGGGGACACTCCCCAAAGAGGCGATATCGTCATCTTTAGACCACCACACAACACTAAACAACACTTTGTAAAAAGATGTGTTGCACTTGCGGGTGATGAACTTTTTGTTTTAAACAAAGACTTGTATGTTCATCAAAATGAAGGCGATGAGTGGATTAAAAAAGAGTACGCCGAGTATGAAATTATAGTTTTTGATGAAAAGCTTTGGGTTAAAAATCCTTACACGAAAATTCATCCCGGCATTCATCATGATGATAAAATAATTAATGACGGCAGACAGCCTCAAGAACTTTTTAATTTTGCTCCGATAAAAATTGAAAAAGATAATTACTTTATGATGGGTGACAACCGTGACCATTCAAACGACAGCCGTTTTTGGGGTGCAGTTCCTTATGACAATATTGAGGGAACACCTTGGTTTATATATTTCTCTGTTGATGAAAACTGGGAGATTAGATGGGACAGAGTCGGTAAAACACCAACGGACTTAGAGTCACCTGCTCATCTTGACCTAGCAATAAAAGAGAGAATAAAAGAAGATAAAGATGATTATGGAATCTATTGATATTGTAAAAATAGCTGCAGCTGTTCTCGCTCTGGCTGTAGCTATAATCGGGCATGAAATCATGCACGGCTGGATAGCTTACATGTATGGCGATAACACTGCTAAAAATGCCGGAAGACTCTCTATAAATCCTCTCATACATATTGATTTGGTTGGAACCATAATTGTCCCTGCTACTCTGTATTTTTTGCCTATGCTTTTAGGCGGTGAGAGCGGGTTTTTATTTGGCTGGGCTAAACCGGTGCCTATAAATGTATCAACTGTTATTAAAAAAGGCGGATACAATGCTGCTATGCAGGTTGATTTAGCCGGTATTGTTTATAACTTTACCTTAGCCGTTTTTGCTTCAATAGCCGTTATGAGTATGGCTAAACCAACTACAGTTGACGGTATATTTTACATATTTACCTATATTTTTGTATTTCAGCTTTTAGTTATCAATGTCGTGCTTGGCGTATTTAATCTGCTTCCTATTCCACAATTTGACGGAGCACACTTCATAATGCACCTAGCTTTAAAGTATAAAATAAATGCAGTTGCGGAGTTTTTTTATAAAAATGAAAGATACGGCATTATTGTTGTTTTAATCATTTTAATGACACCATTAAAAGAGTATTTGCTTATCTTACCGGTTCAGACTATTTTACAATATTTGGTTGGTTAATTTATTATACGAAGGAAAAAAATGAAATTTTATATCGCCACAGACCACGCCGGAATTGATTTAAAAGATTACACAGTCGAGTTATTAAAAGAAAAAGGTCATGAAGTGATTGACTTGGGACCGTTTTCTAAAGAGAGAGTAGATTATCCTGATTATGCTCACAAAGTTGCAAAATCTGTTTTAGAAGACTCTGCGGCTCAGGGTGTTCTTATATGTGGCTCAGGCATCGGCATGAGTATGGCCGCAAATCGTCACCCCGGCATACGTGCTGCACTTTGCCATGATGCGTATACAGCAACAGTGGCACGTGGACATAACGATGCAAATATTCTTTGCTTTGGAGAGCGAATCATAGGCAAAGGCGTATGCGAATCTATCTTAGACGCTTGGATTGCCGGAAGTTTTGATGGTGGCAGACACACAGGTCGTGTTAAAAAAATAGAAGGATAACTCGATGTTCTGGGAATGGTCACTTTTAACAATATTATCTATATTATCTATATATCTCTTCGTGAAAATGTTTTATTTTAAAAGTATCACAAACAAAGAACAAAGAAGCAATGACTTGATGAAACTCACTCTTAAAGAGGCTGAAATTCTAATACGAAAGTATCAAATTCAGCTACAGCGTGCTTTAGGAAATATAGATATACTAAGTGAAGAATTAACAAAATTAAGAAATGAGTTAAAAGTCCTAAAACAAAGAAATTCCAAGCATAGACAAGAAACTGACCGTCTAAATGCAAAAATTAAAGCACTTGAGGGTCGTATAGACGCTCTAGTGTAAGGAGAAAACAAAGAATGAAACTAAGTTCAGTTGAGAGAAAAATAATTGAAAATTCTATACGGGATATAAAAGATTTTCCTAAACCTGGGATAATTTTTAAAGATATTACAACATTGCTTAATGATAAAGAAGCGTACGGCATTTTAATGAATCATCTTTATTTAAAATACAAAGAATATAATCTGGACTATATTGCCGGTATTGATGCAAGAGGCTTTATTTTCGGAGCATCCCTTGCACAGATGCTTGGACTCGGCTTTGTCCCAATCAGAAAAAAAGGAAAACTTCCCTACACAACTATAAGTGAAAAATACTCTTTAGAGTACGGTATAGATGAAATAGAAGTACACATTGATGCTTTTAGTAACATTCCACATGCTAGAGTTCTAATCATAGATGATTTAATTGCAACAGGCGGAACCGCAAATGCAGTGGCTACTCTTGTTAAGCAGGCCGGTGCAGAGTGTGTAGAAGCTTGTTTTATAATTGGTCTTAACTTTTTAGACGGCATTAAAAACTTAAAAGAAAAAACCGACGTCTATACTTTAATCGAGGTAAACTAATGTATATCCCTTCAGCTTCAAAATTTGACCCGGATGAAAATGGGCACTTTGGTATTTTTGGCGGCAGATATGTTCCTGAAACACTTATGCCTGCACTTTTAAAACTTAGTGATGAGTATAAAAAAATTCGTTTTGACAAAGTTTTTTGGAAAGAGGTTCACTACTACTTAAAAGATTATGTCGGTCGCCCTTCTCCACTATACTTCGCTGAGAATATTTCTAAAGAGTTAGGTGCAAAAATCTACTTAAAACGCGAAGATTTAAACCACACAGGTGCGCACAAAGTAAACAATGTTATAGCGCAAGGGCTTATGGCAAAAAGACTTGGTTATAAAAAAATCATAGCAGAGACCGGCGCCGGACAGCATGGTGTTGCCACTGCTACAATCTGTGCACTTTTAGGCTTAGAGTGTGAAATTTTTATGGGGGCAAAAGATACTCTTAGACAAGAGCTGAATGTTTTTCGCATGAAGCTTCTCGGTGCAAAAGTAAATGCGGTTGAGAGTGGAAGTAAAACTCTAAAAGATGCTATGAATGATGCTATTCGTCATTGGGTTACAAATGCAAGAGACACTTTTTATATAATCGGTACTGTTGCCGGTCCACACCCTTACCCGATGATGGTAAGAGATTTTCAGGCTATTATCGGGTATGAAGCAAGAGCGCAAATTTTAGAAAAAGAGAACCGTTTGCCCGACTATGTCATAGCATGTATTGGCGGGGGAAGTAATGCTATTGGAACATTTCAGCACTTTTTAGAAGACGAAGAGGTTGAGTGCATAGGCATTGAAGCAGGTGGATTGGGCATAGAAACAGACAAACACGGTTGTTCTCTAAAAAAAGGTCGCCCCGGAGTTTTACACGGACAGATGACCTATCTGCTTCAAGACGAAGATGGGCAGATTCAAGAAGCCCACTCCATCAGTGCGGGACTTGACTACCCTGGAATCGGACCGGAGCACTCTTTTCATAACGATAATAAATCTGTCACTTATGATAATGTAACAGACCAAGAGGCACTCGATGCATTCGTATGGCTCTCTCGCAAAGAGGGAATTATACCTGCATTTGAGAGTGCACACGCTGTGGCTTATTTGAAAAAAATGCCAAACATCAAAGATAAACTTATCATTGTAAATCTCTCCGGTCGCGGCGACAAAGATATGATTCAAGCAAAAGATTTACTACATTTTGACTAATTTATATTAGTTGAGTCATGATACCAAACCCTTTTTCCACATGCCATACTTCTTGGCATGTGGAAATTCCTTCTAATTTTTTTAATTACTTTCTTTTGATATAATATGCAATAATAAAATAACACTAAAGAGGTGTGATATGAATGCAAACTTAGAACATGGAATTTCAGCCGGTATAAGCAGAATAGATAACTATTTCTTTATGAAAATTAAAATAAATGGCACTTTAACTCATGGTGACTACAATATTATGGTTCCAATGCTAAGAGAAGCTATAGAGGGCATAGAAAACCCTAATGTTAAAATACTGATTGATGCAACTAACTTTGATGGCTGGGAACTTAGAGCAGCATGGGATGATTTCAAATTCGGGATAGAGTTTAGAGATGTTTTTAGCAAAATAGCCTTTGTAGGCACAAAAGCGTGGGAAGAGTATGGTGTGAAAATTGGAGGCTGGTTTTTGAGTGGAGAAATCAAGTTTTTCAAATCAATTTTTGAAGCCTATCTTTGGCTCAATGAAGAAGAAGCAACCCTTAAAACTCCGGTAGAAAAGGACTTAATTAGTAGAAGAAATGAGATCAGAGAAGATTTAGATTCTCTTTTTAAATCAAACCTAAAAAGAACTGACTGGAATGTTCCCGAAGCAGATGATCAAAAAGCATCTGAGACAATAGTTGCCATAATAGAAGAGAGACTCTCTGAAATTAAAAAAGATGTCAAAGACGGAAAATATAAAGGGTATTAATTTTTGAAAGATTGGCTTTAAAAAGTCAACTAACTCTTATAAATCTTTAGCTATTATCTCGGAATCTAATTTTAAAGAATGGAGTAATATGAATATTCAACTATCAAAGAAAAGTATTTCTGATATTAAAGCAGATATAACAGTAGAGTTTTTAACTCCGGATGAACTTTCTTCTCACGCTGAAGCTAAAATTTTAAATAAAGCAGGATTTAAAGCGGAGCAAGACTCAATATGTTTTTTACATGAACGTGGTATCTTGGCATGTGGAATCGATAAAAAAAATAGTGATTATATAAGAAGTGCTGCTGCTAGTATGATAAAAGCACTTAAATCTTCAAACAATAAAAGTGTTAAATTAGATATTATCTCAAACTCTTCCCTAGCAGGACTGGTTGAAGGAATAGTTTTAGGTGGATATGAGTTTAACGACTACAAATCAAAGCCTGAAGAGCCTACTTTAAAAAAGATATTTTTGTCTGTTAACACCCTTGATTTCCAAAAGATTAAAAAAACTTTTGATGAGGCGCTTATAGTTGCAAATGCAACATGTTTTACCAGAGATATTGTAAATACAGCTCCACAAGAGATGCACCCTCAATCGATGGTCTACTTGGCGCAACTACTTGCTACTGACAACTCTTTAGAGTGTGAAATACTTCAAGAAAAAGATTTAGAAAAAGAAAAGATGGGTGCAATGCTTGCTGTTGGTCGTGCATCTGTTCACGGAAGTGCCTTAATTCATCTCTCATACAAACCAAAAAATCCTAAAAAAATAATTTCACTTATAGGAAAGGGGCTAACCTATGACAGTGGTGGATTAAGCCTGAAACAGCCTGCTTCAATGGTAACTATGAAAATGGACAAAGCCGGAGCCTGTGCCGTGCTTGGAATGATTAAGGCTGCAAGTGAGTTAAAACTTGATGTTGAGATTCACGGTTTTATAGGTGCAGTTGAAAACATGGTAGGCGGAGACGCTTACAAACCTGATGACATATTAATTTCTAGAAATGGAACCACTATAGAAGTTAGAAATACTGATGCCGAAGGTCGTTTAGTTTTAGCAGATGTTTTAAGCTATGCACAGGACAAAGTAAGTGCTGATTATATATTTGACTTTGCTACACTCACCGGTGCTTGTATGGTGGCTCTTGGGCAGTATACAACCGGTGTTATGGGGCACTCGACTAAACTAAAACACGAAATCTCTAAGGCTTCGTCTAAATCAGGTGAACTCACCGGTTCTCTACCATTTAACAAACATCTTGAAAAACTTTTAAAAAGTGAAATAGCGGATGTTTCAAATGTCTCTTCTAAGCCTTACGGTGGAGCTATTACAGCTGGTCTGTTTTTAGATAAATTTATTAAAGAAGAGAACAAAAACAAATGGCTGCACTTTGACATAGCAGGTTCGGCATACACTGAAACACCTTGGGACTGTAATGTTTATGGCGGAACCGGTGCAGGTGTAAGAATGATAAGTCACTTTTTGAAAACTATAGAGTAAGCTTTGTCTTTGATTTGAATGTGAAAGAATAAAAAAACTCTCAGGGCGAACCCTCGAGAGTTAATCTTTTGTAGAATATATAGTCTTGATTAAGGTTGCGTAACAGCGTTAGCATTTAATGTAACTGCTGTTTGCGCTAAGAGTCTACCCTTAACTGTTGCCCCAGTATTTACAACAATACCTTTTTGTGCCAAAATGACACCTTTGAACTCTGATGTTGTTCCAAGAGAAACACCTGTTCCCCCTGCAACTTGCCAGAATATATTTTTAGCTAATGCACCGCCGGCAAGAGTTACCTTGACACCATTGGCTACAATGAGGTCTTGTGCTATTTGAAAAATCCATACATCAGTTGCACTGCCGGAAATAGTGACATCTGTATTTATAGAAAGATTTGTTCCCCATTTGTATAGTCCCGGAGCTAGTGTTTTACCACTCACATCACCTGCATACAATTCCGTAAAATCAGGCAGTGTACGTCCTGCTGCATCGGTATATGCTAATTGCATGTCACTCACTGCCGTTGTCATTTTAGTCGGTGTTGGGGGTGTCATATTAGCCGCATAAATCTTTCCTGTTACTAAATCTGATGTTGCGTATGTCCCGACAAGAGTCTCATTAAATCCGGTCATATCGCTTAAAGCAGACGGACTAACGCCTATGTCACCCGTGATGGCTGTAGTACCGGTTGTTGTTATTGCCGTTTTAGCGAGAATCACAAAACTTCCTGCTGTGCCGAGATTAACCGGTGCTAGAGAAGATACTGTAGTCGCTCCTGTTGTAAAGCTCCAAGTCTTGTTAGCTGCTAATGCATTGCCTGCTAAGTCTTTAACTCCAGTAGTGATATTAGCGTCATATTTAGTATTTGCAAGAAGGTCTGCAGTAGGATTGAAAATCATAGTATTGCTTTCATAACTCACTGCACCTGTAACTGCTGTTGTGCCATTTTTTAGCGTAAAAGTAGTTGTGGTAACTGTAGAAGGGTCAAGTGTTTCATTAAAGAGAGCACTCACACTTGCGTTTCTTGTCACGTTTGTATCATTAGTATCAGGGTTCGTACTTACAACTGTAGGTGCAGTACTATCTGACGTTGACCCTGTTGTAAAAGTCCAAATATAGTCAGTTGCCAAAGCATTACCTTCTGAGTCTGTCACTCCGGTAGTGATTGTCGCCGTATGCGAACCTGAACTAAGGTCTGCAGTAGGAGTAAAAATCATCGCTTTGTTAGCATAACTCACATTACCATCAACTGCTGTAGCACTATTTTTTAGCGTAAATGTAGTTGTATTTACCGTCGAAGCATCAAGCTCTTTGTTAAAAAAAGCGGTGATATTTGTATTAAGACTTACATTGCTGTCATCTTGAAAGGGAGCTGTTGATAGAACCGCAGGTGTAGTAGAAACTGTTGCGTTATTGTCACCTTCTGGTGGTGTAATAGTATCATCATTACCACATCCTGCTACAAAGACTGTAAGTACGAAGAGCATAGATAGGAACACGTGACTTGAATATTGTTTAAATGTTTGCATTTATTTATCCTTTTTTTGTTTTTAAACTTTATTATATGCTACCCCTAAAAAACAGAGTTTTCGTAGCTTTATGAAGCTGCAAGGACATCTGTCCCTGCCATCTAAGCGTACGAGTCCGTTTAGTCATATAATATCAGTAATTAATACGAATATAGCACTCTTTTCTTGTGAAGCGGTATACATTCTATAAGTATGAAACTTACATCTAGAGATTCACATAACAGGCTAAAAATGTTATGAGTCTAGCGTTTCTGCAGGGCTTGTGTAAACAAACCCCCGATAATTCATTGTATCACAATATTAATTGTTTAAAGTCAAGAAAAGTAAACCCCCATTAAAATTTCTTAGCGTTCAGAGCCTAGCCACAAGGAGTTTTTGCTTTAATTTTAGATAGAATTACATAACTATTTTTTATAAAACAACAAAAGAGATATCATAAACCATAAACCTAAGCTTTTCTTATTCACTGATGCAAGTGTGAATCCACAGACAAATGTTGGATTTGCAGCTTATCTGCTTCTAAGTGAGGAGGAACTACATGCCACAATTTCCATAGACAATATTAAAACAAAAAGATTTGAGTCTACAAGTTCGTCCAAATTAGAGTTATAAGCTCTTTTATGGGCTTTGAGTGAGCTAAGTGCAGATAATTACAAAATTATCATCTATACAGACTGTCAAAATATTATAGGGTTGCAAACAAGAAGAGAGCGTTTTGAGAAAAACAGTTATATGTCCAAGGCTCATAAACGTATAAAAAATCATGAATTATATAAAGAGTTTTATAAAATCACTGATTTAGTAGATTGTGAATTTGCAAAGGTAAAAGGGCATAAAAAAGAAGCGTTAAAAGATGAAATAGATAAGATTTTTACTCTCGTTGATAAAGCCTCAAGAAATGCTCTGAGAGAAGCTCCTCTTTAAACTCTCCCCGAGGAAGAGTTTAATAACAATTATTTTACAACTTTTGGCAATTCGCTAGAAAGAATTTCAAGATTAGGAAGCATAATAATTTCTATACGACGATTAAGTACTCTGCTCTCTTTAGTTGCATTGTCAGCTCTTGGATGAAACTCCTCTGTTATTTTGAATGGTTAAGTATATTTGTTAATTATGTAAAAATAGTGTAGAGTTTAATATAAATGACTTATAAAAACTACAAGCAACTTTTAGATATCATTACGCAGTAAACCTCTGCAAGAAGTTTACTAATTTTATAAGAACAACAAAGGTTATATATGGGATTAGCAATAGGTCTAGTGGGACTTCCAAACGTAGGTAAATCAACAACTTTCAACGCACTGACAAAAGCGCAAAACGCTGAAGCGGCAAACTATCCTTTTTGTACTATCGAGCCAAATAAGGCTGTAGTACCTGTTCCTGACAAAAGATTGGTAGAACTAGCCAAGATAGTAAAGCCCGAGCGTATTCAGTACTCAACACTCGACTTTGTTGATATTGCAGGGCTTGTTAAGGGTGCTTCCAAGGGTGAAGGTTTAGGAAATAAATTTTTATCCACTATCCGTGAAACTGAGGTAATACTTCAGATTGTAAGATGTTTCGACGATGACAACATTGTTCACAACGAAGGAAGCATTGATCCGCTTCGTGACGTTGAGATTATTGAAGGCGAGCTTATTTTGGCTGATATTGAAGTTTTATCAAATCGTATAGATAGGCTCAAAAAGCAGGCAAAGTTTGATAAAGTTGCTGCTGGAGTTTTAGTTATGGCTGAAGAGCTTTTAGAGTTCTTGGGTGATGGAAATTTAGCAAGAAACTATAAAGATGTAGATACGGATGAGTACAGACAACTCAATAATGAAGTGAGATTTTTAACTCAAAAAGAGATTATGTATGGTGCAAACACTGATGAAGACGGACTTTTAGAAGATAACAAATATGTTACATTATTAAGAGAACATGCACAAAAAAACAATTGTGAGCTTATAAAGCTGTGTGCCAAAATTGAAGAGGAGTTAATTGGACTTGACGATGAAGAGGCACAAGAGTTTTTGACAGACCTCGGTGTCGTAGAGTCAGGACTAGAGCAGATTATTCATAAAGGTTTTGCTAAACTAGGACTTATGAGCTACTTTACAGCGGGTGTAAAAGAGGTTCGTGCCTGGACTATTAAGCAAAACTCAACAGCTCCTCGTGCTGCTTCAGTTATTCATAATGACTTTGAGAAAGGTTTTATACGCGCTGAAGTTATAGCTTACAAAGACTTTATTGAACTTGGTGGTGAAGCAAAAGCAAAAGAGGCTGGGAAGATGAGACTCGAAGGCAAAGAGTACATCGTTCAAGATGGCGATATTATGCACTTTAGATTTAACGTTTAGTTTTTATAAGTCGTATAAAATTAACCAATAAAGAACGAGGAATATATTATGACACTTAAGTATGTTGGTCCAAAACCAATTATTTCTCATACAGGGATTGAGTTCGACAATAATAAAGAAGATAAGTTTGCTTATTTAAATATTGTTGTTCAGCTCTTAAAGGCTATTGATCATAAGTACTTTGAAGACAAAATATATACTTATAATGCTGATGCTGGACGACTGACTTCTGATGAACTTTTAAATGAGTTAAAAAAATACTGTCCAGAAGTGGACCAGTTGATGCAAAGAGCAAATCATCATATAGAAGAGGAGATAGAACACGATATTAAAAGAGCTCGCGAAAATACTATTTTAACTGATGAAGATAAAATAGTATTAGAGAAGAATATAAATATAATGCATGATTATCTTATTCAACGTTCCATAAATAAAGCTATTTATTACTGTGCAGTAGATGCTTTAGCTCTAATTCTTAGAGAAGGTCATGTTGACCATATAATTGTACCAATGTTCCAGACATTTTTTCATGTATTGCACTCTATTCAAGGAAGCTTAAAAAGACAAAAAATGCCCGTGGAAAGTAAATTGGAAATTTTTCAAAAAGATACAAAATTACTTGCTAGACTTCAAATAAAAAACAACTAAGAATTTATTTTTAACATTGAGTTTACCATTGTATCTTTGAGCCTTTTGAGAGTTGAATCAAAATTATCTAAGCCTTGATAATTTAGTTTACTCAACTCTAAATCCCGTTTCGCTAAAGAGAGTAGAAGCTTTTCTCTTAATTTTTCGTCCAACTCTTTATTTGTCAGTTTTATTGTAATTTCTGCAATAAGGATTTGCATCTTACTCACAGCAGCATTTTTAAAATTATTTGCTGATCTTACTTTGCTCCACAACTGTTTAAAACTCTGTATTACTAAAACATGGTTACTAGATATTAAATCACTTTTTAAAACATCCGATACAAGTTCATTTTTACTCTGGGCATGTGGAAGTGTATTTACTAAGTCTATAAATGTATCGGCAATATTTTCAAATATATATTTTTTATATTTA
>MNYP01000094.1 GCA_001873135.1 Helicobacteraceae bacterium CG2_30_36_10 | reverse complement strand
CCCTATATGGACACTTTTCGTCATATTTATATTGATTTGCCAGGTTTTGGGAACAGTACGTGTAATTTAATGCTTAAAACTGCTGATTACGCTAGAATTGTTGAGCTTCTGATGATTCATATCAATGCCTCAAAAGATATTATTTTAGGACACTCTTTTGGCGGTAAAGTTGCACTTTTACTTGAACCTAAAGTGTTGGTTTTAGTTGCAAGTGCAGGCATTTACATCCCAAAATCTTTAAAAATAAAACTTAAGATAGTACTCTTTAAAACTCTGAAAATATTTGGTTTAGCAAAACTACGTTCCTTTTTTGTAGCAGAGGATGCAAAGGCTCTAAGTGAGCCAATGTACCAAACTTTTAAAAATGTTGTTAATGAAGATTTTGCTGATGAATTTAGAGCTTATGGCGGAAAAGCACTTCTTTGCTGGGGCGAGTCTGATTCTGCAACACCGATTAGCTCCGCATATAAAATCAAGGAGCTTATTACAGACGCTACTCTTGAAGTTTATGATGGAGATCATTACTTTTTTATGAATAAAGCAGATGATATTTCTAAACATATTGAAAAAACTTTTTTAAAAACTTTGGAGCGTTAGTATGGAAGGTTACGAAATTTTAGCTGCTTTTGTCACAAATGTACTCTTTGTAACAGTGCTCGGCTGGTACCTTATTACAAACCTGCAGTGGTATGATTACAAACTCTCACGTGTTATTTTAAAACATCATAAGCCACACTGGCATATAATCTACTTTTTTATCCCCTTTGTTGCCTACCATACAACCGGACAGTTTTTTGCCATATTTTTTTATTTTGCTATTTTGCCTGCTCTGCTTCTTTGGTACAAAAAACTCGACAAAAAACTAATCTTAACATGGAGAGTAAAAAGATTTTTAATCCTTCTTGTCTCCTTGGTTTTGTTTCAAGACGTACTTTGCACGCTCAAGTCGGCATGTGGAACTTACGGTGTTTTTATGCCGCTAGCCCTTGCTTACATTGGCAGTGTAATAATAGAAAAGTTTCTTTTTTTAGCCTATAAAAAAGAGGCGAAAAAGAGACTGAGTGAAATGAGTAATTTACAGATTATATGTATTACCGGAAGCTACGGAAAGACAAGTATTAAAAATTTCGTAGCACAAATTTTAAGTAAAAAGTTCAGAGTTTATGCGACTCCAAGAAGTGTAAACACTTTGGGCGGAATTATGGCTGATATAAACAACTCTTTACCCCAAGATACAGAAATTTATGTCTGTGAAGCAGGGGCTAGAGAGCGCGGAGATATTTACGAAATAACTACCTTTCTTGAACCTCAGACTGTCGTAGTCGGCAAGGTTGGTAAGGCACATATAGAGTACTTTAAATCTTTGAAAAATATTATTGCAACTAAGCTTGAGATTATGCAGTCCCCTAGACTGACAAGTGCTTTTATACATACCTCTGTAACAGATGAACCTCATGATAAAGTGACTTTTTTCGGCGATGAAATTTTAAATCCACATGCCACTCTAGAGGGAACAGATTTTGAGTTACAGCTTGGTGAAGAGACTCTAAAACTTCATACCGATGTTTTAGGCGAATTTCAAACTATGAACATAGCCGTCGCGGTAAAAATTGCAAAAAGCTTTGGTTTGAGTAATGAGGAAATAATCAAAGCAGTAAAACTCTTAAAACCCGTAGAACACAGACTCCAACTCATAAAAGCCGGTGGAAAAATTATCCTTGATGACGGCTACAACGGTAACATCGACGGGATGTTAGAAGGCGTAAGACTCTGCTCACTCCACGAGGGAAGAAAGGTTATAGTAACTCCCGGACTTGTTGAGAGCAGTGACGAGTTAAACCTAAAACTCATCCACGCAATCAACGAAGTCTTCGACATAGTCATAGTAACAGGGATGCTCAATGCCGATCTATTTGATAAAAATCTTAAAGTAAAAAACAAAATCATGTTACCTAACAAAGAAGCCCTAGTGGACGTCCTAGCTCTTCAGACAAAAGCGGGCGATATTATTTTGTTTGCGAATGATGCACCGAATTTTATATAGTGGAAGTTTAAAATGTTTTCTCCAAAAGATGTAATTAAAAAGTCTTATCTTAAGCAGAAACTACTTGAAAGTGAATTTAATAATTTTAAACAATCACTCTCAAGCTTTTTGAATGATATAAAAGATAATGATGAAGAGTTTAATAAAACTTTATTAAAAGAGCTTTTGGAAAAAAGCATTGGTTACTCTTCTTACAAAATAAATACAAAAGATAAAATTGATTTAGCAATTTACATAGATAGCACTCCTGAAATTATTATAGAGTTAAAAGCACCTAAAAATAAATCAGAGATGATAACCATAGATAATTTAAATATAAAAGCACTTCATGAAACGCTTTTATATTATCTAAGAGAGAAACATAAAAATAAAAATTTTAACTTAAAACATATAGTTATTACTGACTCTATAGAATGGTTTGTTTTTGATGCTGTTGAATTCAATAAAATATCAACTAACAAAAAAATAGAAAAAATATATAAAAATAAAGAAATATATGAAACACTATTTTCTGCCAATAATGATGAGTTTTACAAAATAGTTGAAGATATTTTAAAAGACAAAACAATTCTGCAAAATATTAAATATGTAAGGTTTTATCTTAAAGACAAGCAAACTGATACACAGTTAAAAAATATATATAAACTTCTTTCCCCTACACATCTCTTAAAACTTTATAATGACAATGATTCTAACTCTTTAAATAAAAATTTTTATTATGAACTGTTGCATATCTTAGGTCTTGAAGAGATAAAAGATGGTGCTAAAAAGATAATAGCTAGAAAGAGTGTATTAAATCGGGAAGATGGTTCACTGCTTGAAAATACGATTTTAAAACTTTCCACAACTCATGGAGTTGAAGGGGAAAATGAACTTTTTGAAATAGCACTCGAATTAAATATAACATGGTTAAATAGAATACTTTTTTTGAAACTTTTAGAAGCCAGACTTTTAAATATCCACAAAGGAAAATATCCAAAATTTTTATCGTATAACATTGTAGATGAGTTTGATAAACTAGATACGCTTTTTTTTGAAGTATTGGCAAAAAAAATAGGTAATAGACCTAGTGTGAAAATAGAACAGTTTAAAAATATACCATACTTAAATAGTTCTCTTTTTGAGCCAACAGAGCTTGAAAAAAAGTATTTGTTAATTAGTAATTTAAAAGACAACCTTTTATTAAACAAATACTCAAAAACAGTTTTAAGAAATGAAACAAAAGAGTTAAAAAGTATAGAGTATTTGCTGAAATTTTTAAATGCTTATGATTTTGGAAGTGATGACATCAGTGAGTTTAAAAAAGAACATGCGACACTTATTAACTCATCAGTTTTGGGACTTATTTTTGAAAAATTAAAC
>MNYP01000061.1 GCA_001873135.1 Helicobacteraceae bacterium CG2_30_36_10 | reverse complement strand
TTTACAAGGGGAGAGTGGAATTTATAGTATGGATTTATTTGGGTTAAGCGTTTTGTTATGAGTTATGGAGTATAAATTTCTATGAACAATAATAATCATTTTTTACTCATATTTATAATCTTTATTTTTTTGAAATTTTCTTTGTTTTCTGCTGAATTTGACATCAAAGCATTTGGCACCCTTGGCGGTGTATACCAGGATAAAGAAGAGGTGAAATATCGTAAAGATATCTTTGCAAAGGATGGCTCTTCGGGTGATTTGAACTTTAAAACAAATAGTGTGCTTGGGACACAGTTGCGCTTACAGCTTAATGATAGTTTTTCCCTTCTCACGCAGGGAATTGTGCAAAACAATTATGAAGATAATATCCAAGCAAAAATCGACTGGGGGTATCTCAAATACGATGGAGGTCAAAATCTTGTAATTAAGATAGGGCGTATCCGCACCCCTTATTATAGAAACTCCCAAAATCTTAATATCGGCTACTCCAATCTTATGATACGTGAGCCGGCAGAGGTCTATGCTCAAGTGCCGTTTTCATCCTACAACGGGGTAGAAGTCGCCTACAGCAATCTGATTGACAAATATTTTTATACACTGCAGATGAACTACGGAGAGGAGAGTTTGCTTGTGCCCATTCATAGCCTAAATCAAGCAATGGATGTAGATGTTGAGAGGCTCTTTGCGATAAATCTGACCTTTGGAACAGAGGCACTGCAGCTGCGAGCTACCTATATGCGTGCGAATATCACTGCGAGCAATGCAAGTATAGACCAACTTTTTGCAGGCTTAAGGAAAGAGGGCTTTGATGACGTGGCAGACCGCTATGACTTTCACAATAAAACATCCGAGTATAGAGGTTTGGGTCTTTTTGTAGATATAGATAATCTCCTTTTTATGGCGGAATACGGCCAAAGAAAAATAGGGACTTTTTATGCAGATACAGAGGGTGCCTATGCGACACTCGCTTATAACTTTGATTCAATTACCCCCTATATTACCTTTGCCGGAAGTAAAATGAATCAAACAACGTATGGAGCAAATACCCCCTCACCAAAGCTCAATACTATTTTACAAACGCAAAACATCGCCCAAAGGTCAAAAATAGCCGGTGTCAAATATGTGATTAACGAACATACAGATCTAAAAGTACAATATGAAAATGTACTTACTGATGGTGATTATGGAAGTGTCCACCTCCATCATCTCAAAGATGTACCTGATCTTCATGTACTCTCATTTGCATTAGATTTTATCTATTAAGGGATGCGTGAATGAAAATTTTCTTTTTTCTCTTTTTTCTCCTTGGCTTTTTGCAAGCGCAGATAGTTGTGGTAACCAAGAATGACTCTAAGATAAAAAAGCTCCAAAAAGAGATTTTACAGTATCTCTATTTAGGTAAAGTAGATACTATAGAGGGAGTTCGCGTACGAGTACTTCTCTCTAAAGATAAAAAACTCCATAACGATTTTTGTAATAAAATCTTAGACAAAAGTACATCACAATACAACAGCTACTGGGCGCGTTTGGTATTTACGGGCAAAAAATTTATAGCAAAACGCCTCACTCCCAAAGAGATTCAAACTGAGATGCAAGAACCAAATACCATAACCTACATAAAGAGAGAAAATCTTCAAAAGGGGTGGAGGATTTTGTATGAAGAGTAGAACTTTTTTTCACTCCTTGCTCTCTTTTTATCATAGAGTCTCTATTTTTAAAAAATTTCTTCTTGCACCATTTCTCGGACTTTTGCTTGTTGTGCCTATATTTTTTTTCCTTCTGCTTACAACTAAAGAGATTCAAGATGAAGTGAATTATATCAACAAAAAAACCTTCCCTTTGTATGCATTGACCCGTGATAATGTGATGTTACTCGAGAAAATCTCTCATAATATCAACAGTGCGGTCGCAGCAAAAGAGGAACTGTGGCTTGAAGATTCTCTGACGCATGCACAATTGATGCAAAAAAATATGCAAGAGTATCGACATACCCCTTTTGAAAAAGCGGGCGAAGAGCTCGCAACTTATTTTGACTCCTATTTTGAACATGTACTAGAGCTCTCAAAAAATATTATAGATTCCGATGGATACTACGATGGGATTGAGCAAGATACGAAGCTCTCTATGAATGATTATATGAAGCTTGATTTGGCTCTTAAATCTCTACAAAAAAGTATCAAAGAAAAGATTCAAAGAGACATTGGCTCTTTGGATACAAATACAAACCTGCTTTTGATAAAGGGAGCGTTTCTTTTTATTTTTTGGTTTATAAGTACGATTATCGTCACGCTTCTTGTCTATAGAGATATCAGAAAGAGGATCTCTCAAATCGTTGATGCATCCGAGAAAATTGCACATGGAGATGTAGATTTTAAAGATCGTCTTGATCTTCCTATGAAAGATGAACTCGGTCAAATTGTCAGCTCTATTAACATCTTTATATCAAAACTTGATCAAGATCACCAAGAGCTTCTACAAACCAAAAAGGAGCTGCAACTGCTTTATGTGCGCGATAAGCTAACAGGGCTGCATAATCGTGTAAAAATTGATGAAGTATTAGAGGATGAGATAAATCGTTTTAAACGCTACAATATTGCATTTTCAATTATTATTGTGGATATAGATTATTTTAAAAAAATCAACGATAGCTATAGGCATCTTGTTGGCGATGAGATTCTTAAAGGGTTTGCGCGAAAGCTTCAAGATAATATACGAGCGACTGATTTTATTGCTCGTTGGGGTGGTGAAGAGTTTCTTATTGTATCTTCTCAAACAGATGAAGAAGAAGCGTTTAACTTAGCTGAAAAATTACGACAAAAAATAGAGAATTGCTCTTTTGAAGAGCTTACTCTGAGTGCAAGCTTTGGAGTTGCCAGCTATGAGACTAGCCAAACGCAAAATCAGCTCCTTCATAATGCAGACCTAGCCCTCTATAAAGCCAAAGAAACAGGACGCAACAGAGTCGTATGCTTTAAATCACTTTAGAGCCTCATAAGTCTCCTCTCGTTCCAATGCTCCGCGTTGGAATACATATAACTCTAGCTTGGTGCATAGCACAAATAACGTGCGTTTAGCTTATCAAATCACTCGGGCGTCCGAAATAGTAACCTTGGAACTCATCTACTCCGTACTCTTTAAGGAGTTCAAATATCTTTTCATTTTCTACAAACTCTGCGACGGTGGTAATGTTTAACTCTTTTGCAAATCGCACTATGCTTTTAACCAGTATCTTAGAATCGCTATCGGTTAATATGTTTTGTATAAGAGAACCATCGATTTTTATATAATCTGGTTTTATCTCTAACACATGAGCGTAGTTTGCGTAGCCACTTCCAAAATCGTCTATGGCAATTTGCACACCCATCTCCCGCAATTTTTCAGCAGCTTTTCTTAACATATCAAAGTTCTCTACCCCCTCTTGTTCGGTTATCTCAACAATCACTCTCTTAGGAGAGTCAA
>MNYP01000100.1 GCA_001873135.1 Helicobacteraceae bacterium CG2_30_36_10 | reverse complement strand
AACTAATTTTAGCAGACCAAGTCTAGAAGCGTGATCTTTTTTAAATACTTTAAGGTGCTCAGTTAACTCTGCAATTCTTGTTGTTAATAATGCAATTTGAACTTCACTTGAACCGGTGTCAGTTTCATTGCGACCGTATTTTGTAACTATTTCTTGTTTCTTTGCCGAATCTAAAGCCATAATAGCCTCCTGATGGGTATAATAATCTAACAATTATACAAATAATGCATAAAGTTGAAGTGAAATTATATCGAAACTTTTCTTTAAAATTATTAAGTGGTGAATAAAAAACAATGAATTCAATATATCTTAATTTCAATTTCTTTAGATATAATCTATGTTTAAATTAATGAAAGAACTTATATGTTAATAACACGTGCTAGCGAATATGCAATTTTATCTTTGATAGTTTTATCAAAAACAGATGTACCCGTAGATAGTGATACCCTCTCACGTAAACTCTCAATATCCAAAAGTTTCTTAGCCAAGATACTTCAAGCACTTGCAAAAAATGGTATTTTAAAATCTTTTAAGGGTGTAAACGGTGGCTTTACTCTTGCACTTTCACCAAAAGAGATAAGCATGTTAAAAGTTATAACCTCAGTTGAGGGAAAAGCACCTGCTGTATTTGAGTGTGCTCCCTCTGCAAAAGACTGCCCATCAGATAGAGCACAAATCTGTTCTATCTGGCCTTTTTTAAACAAGCTTCAGGGTAAAATAGACCTATTTTTAGCGCAATTAACGCTCGCTGATATACTCGAAGATTAGTACATTGGCTAGAAAACTCACTTTTAAACAACAAGTTGGAACAACACTAAACTTTTTACTCGGTCAAAAAGATATAAGTGTTGTTATTTTTGTAATGGCGATTTTAGCCATTATTATTGTTCCCTTGCCTTCTGGTTTACTGGATGTTTTACTTACTGTTTCAATGGCTATTGCCGTACTTATTTTACTTATTTCACTTTATGTTCCCAAGCCGACTGACTTAACGACATTTCCAACCCTTATACTTATTATCACTCTTTTTAGATTATCACTTAATATCGCAACAACAAGAATGATTTTAAGCCACGGACATGAGGGACCGGACGCCGTCAGTGATATTATTACAAGTTTTGGAAACTTTGTTGTCGGTGGTAATTTTGTAATAGGTATCATTCTCTTTGCCATATTGGTTCTTATAAACTTTATGGTTGTTACAAAAGGTTCAACCAGGGTTGCAGAGGTTGCAGCACGTTTCACGCTAGACTCAATGCCGGGTAAACAAATGGCTGTTGATGCCGACTTAAACGCAGGGCTTATTGATGATGCTCAGGCTAAGCAAAGACGTGCTGAGATTCTCCAAGATGCAAATTTTTATGGAGCGATGGATGGATCGAGTAAGTTTGTAAAAGGTGATGCTGTTGCGGGTATTATTATTACCCTTATCAACATTATCGGTGGATTTTTAATTGGTGTATTTCAACACGGTATGACAGTCTCAGATAGTGCCTCTACTTTTACCTTACTAACAATCGGGGATGGTTTGGTTGGTCAAATTCCTGCTCTTATCATCTCAACTGCGACAGGTATTATGATTACCCGCTCTTCAGGCGATGGCGATAACTTTGCAGAGGGAACCATTAACCAGATGATGGGAAATGCAAAAATCCTAATGATAGTCGGTTTTATCATGATTTTATTTGCACTTGTTCCGGGTCTTCCTACTGCCTCAATGGGATTTGTCGGGATTATGTTTGCCTTACTTGGTTGGGCAATTTATAAGTATGAAAGAGGTGAACTTAGCATCTTGGATGTAGAAAATATACTAAGTAAAAGAACTCCTACTCAAGAAGAAAAAGAGCGTGTTGCTGCAAGCAAACCAAAAAAGAGTAACGAAGAGATAGCTAAAGAAGAGGAGATAGCCTTAGAAGATATACTAAAAGTAGAGATGTTGGAGCTTACTCTTGGCTATCAACTCATTAGACTTGCCGACAGTGAACAAGGGGGAGATTTGCTAGAAAGAATCCGCTCTATGCGAAGAAAAATAGCAAGTGACTTTGGCTTTTTAATGCCCCAAGTTCGTATACGGGACAACTTACATCTGCAACCAACTCAATATCAAATACTTTTAAAAGGTATTGCTATTGGCGATGGGAAAATTGTACCGGATAAGTTTTTGGCAATGGATAGCGGTATGGCGACTGGGGATATTAAGGGTGAGCCCACAAAAGAACCCGCTTTTGGGCTTGATGCGCTCTGGATACTTCCCGAACAAAAAGAAGATGCTATTATAAACGGCTACACAGTGGTAGATGCTGCCACTGTAATCTCTACGCATATGAGTGAATTAATAAAACGTAATGCCGAGGATTTACTTACGCGTCAAGAGGTGCAAGTTCTTATTGACAAGATTAAAGCTGATTTTCCTGTTATTATTGATGATGTTCTTAGAGTTGCAAATATTGGTCTTATTCAGAGAATATTTAAAGCTCTTTTACATGAGAAGATACCTCTTAAAGATATGCTTACTATTTTAGAAACTATTGCAGATATTGCAGAATACACAAAAAATGTAGACATTATCACCGAGCAGGTCAGGGCTAAACTCTCTCGCATTATTACCCAAATGTATTCAGGGGACGACGGAGTTATAAGACTATTGACCTTCGATACTGCCTCTGAGCAGATGATGCTAGAAAAGTCTCAAGAAAAGGATGGAACAAGAAATCTACTCTTAAATGTAGGCGAAATTAATGCTCTTATTCAGGCAACAAGTAAAAAAGCGGCGGACCTGCTCCAAAAAGGAATATCACCTGTAGTCATCATCGTTGACCCTGGGCTTCGTCGCGGAGTTGCAGAAATATTTGAAAGATTTTCACTTGATGTAGTTACACTTTCACATGCCGAAATCGACTCAAGTGCAACTTTTGAAGTTATGGGTTCAATATCAATCGAAAATAAATCATAAAAAAACAAGGTAAACAAATGCAAAAAACAATACACCACTTATCTCATATAGATTTGGATGGCTACAGCTGTCAACTGGTTATGAAGTACACTCCATATTCTAAAATAAACTATAATGCTAATTATGGAGCAGAAGTTAAATCGACACTTGATTTGATTTTAGAAAATATTAACAAAAGTAAAGATAGCGCTCTTATTTTAATAACCGACCTTAACCTGACTGCTGATGAATCAAGATGGTTGCATGGACAAGTTATTAGTATGAATGACAATAACAAAGATGTAAAACTAACACTTCTTGACCATCACGGCAGCGGAGAAGAGAGTTCAAAGAAATATGATTGGTATTATCTAGATACCCAGAGATGTGCTACAAAGATAACATATGACTATGTAAAAGAGCATTTTGAATTTGATGAGCCCTCTTGGATGAATAAGTATGTAAATGTTGTTAATGCCGTTGATCTATGGAAAATAGAGGAGCATGACAACTTTGAGTACGGCAAAGTTTGTATGAGACTAGTTACTGAAACTAGAGAACTTAATCGTGTTATGTTTGCGTACGAAGATACAGATTACAAGCTGTCACTCCTTCTTGAAGCAACAAAATTTCTAGATGAAAATAATGCAAATATTCTTTTAGATGAAAATATTCATGCAATCAAAAAAGAGTTTTTCAAAATAGACATAAATGATACTTTAGATAATTTGGCAACCGACTATGTTGTCACTTTACTAGGCAAAAAGAGAGACTCTCATACTATATATTATAAAGGGTATAAAGGTTTTTTGAGTTATGGAGTCGGCAATACTTCTATAGTGGGCAACGGTTTTTTAGTTGCCTATCCGGAATATGACTTTATTGTTGATGTAAGTTACCGTGGAGCTATGAGTCTAAGAGCTAACTTTGGAGTAAGCGTTTCACAGATTGCTAAAGAGTGGGCAAATGGCGGCGGACATCCAAATGCTGCCGGTGGCAGAATTATGGGCTTTAAAGAGCAGTACCGTTATGACAAAGTTAAACAGCAGATAGAAACGCTCATTAATGACAAGGAGTCTGTTGCGGGTAAATTAGAATATAAAAGAGAAGAGATATAATCTTTATACATTTGCACAACAAATCAGTTGTTAGCGAAGTACCTCTCGATTCCATCAGCCATACCTAAAACCAACTCTTTTTGATACTTGGAATCAACTAATCTTCTCGCCTCTCTCGGATGAGATATAAAACCGACTTCAACTAAAACAGATGGCATTTGAGCACCGACTAAAACCCAAAATGGTCCTTCTCTGACACCACCGTCTACAACATCTTTATAACTTCTATTTAAAGAACTGAGCATTCCTCTTTGCATATCTATTGCCAATTTATTCGATGCTAAGATTTTATGATTATTTAAAAAACTAAGAAAACTTTGCTTGCCATAACTATTCATATCACTCATATCTGCAGAGTTCTCTTTAGCGGCTATTTTTTCAGCTTTTTCTGAACGAGATGGAGATAAAAAATAGCACTCTATTCCACATGCCTCGTCTGCTTTATTTTTTTCTACTGCATTAGCATGAATACTAATAAAAATATCTGCATTATGCGTATTAGCATATTCAGTTCTGTTACTAAGCTTTATAAATATGTCTTTGTCCCGGCTCATATAGACTTTATATCCACGAGAGTTCAAAATACTTTTTAACTGCTTTGCAATTTGTAGCACAACAATTTTTTCTCTATAATTTTTATACCCTAAAGCACCAGGGTCCTTACCGCCATGACCGGCATCAATCATAATAACTCTGTTTCTATCAGCTCTTTTTTGGCTCGAGAGACTGCTTTTAATTTCATTTTTTACATATGTAGTTTTTTTCTTAGGTGCGGCTTCTAAATTAATTACTAATTGATCTGACTCTTTTTTAAATCTTACTTTAATTTTTTCACTGTCTTCTATAACAAGTCTAAGAGTTTGTGGATCGTATTGGGCTAGTTTAATTCTTGAGATACCATCTTTTCTCAGACTCTGAGATTCTGTAAGCATCGAGGCATGAATGTCAAAGACATATTTATATTTTTTTGTCTCTGGATCACAAAGAGTGAAGTAGTTTATCTGATTAGAGGATAGTTCATTATCAAATTTCAAAACAAGTCTGTCATCTTCCCATCTAACTGATTGTAATTTATGTGAAGCTCTGATTGTGATATTTTCATTTTGAGTAGCAATGTTTTTGGATTTAGGTTTATTGTAAGAAGAGTGTGGCTTTAAACTTGAAAGCTCGTCTAAATATTGGGAAACATCAATATGAAGCCTGTTTCCACTTTTTACAATACCTTGCAACGCGCTATTTTTAAGCTTTTCGTCTTCAGACATAATAGCTTGCAAATAAAGATTTTTATAGTCATTGTAAGCACGAAACTCATCACTTGTGTTTTGAGTTTTCATTAATGAGTCAGCTCTTTTTAAAATTTCACTCTCACCTAAAGCTTGAAGTGAAAGTGTAAAAATTAAAACTAGAAGAAACCAACGTAACATCAGCTAGTTATTCGCCTTGTATAAGTTTATTCATTAACTCTTTTACTGAGATTATCTCAGTCAATCTATAACCATTTGTTCCAGAGAAGAAGAGTCCCGTTTCAAGCTTCCCTTCATAGGCATCACTAAGGCTATCAGCTATACAAAAGCCAACCTCTTTTGCTTCTTCCCCACGATGACAGGGAGAAACGCAGTTAGAGATACATTTAATTGGCGGACCTTCTCTCTTCTCTACAAGTTTGGTTAAATTTGTTCTTACACCACGTGCTGGGTAACCGACCGGAGAGCCCATAAGTTGAATATCTTCCTCTTTTGCAGCGAGTAAAACATCTTTAAAATTAGAATGAGCATCACACTCATGCGTACCAATAAAACGCGTTCCCATTTGAACACCTCTTGCACCAAGTGCCATCATCTCTTCAATATCTTTTTTATCCCAAACACCGCCGGCTGCAATTACTGGAATATCTCCCCAAAATGCGGCTTCTTCAACCACAGGTTTAACAAGGTTTTCTAACTGATTTTCTTCCAAGACACACTGCTCATAGGTAAAACCTTGGTGCCCTCCACTTTTAGGACCTTCTAAAATTACAGCATCAGGAAGTCTGTTGTATCTCTTTTGCCATCTTTTACATATAATTTTCAGAGCTTTTGCAGATGAAACGATTGGTATAAGTGCCACATCCGGATAATCAGCTGTAAATTCAGGCATATTGGTTGGAAGTCCAGCTCCTGTTATAATCATATCTGCACCAGCTTCACAAGCATCCGTTACAACACGACCATAATCATTAATAGCATATAAAACATTTACAGCTAAGGGCTTATCTCCACAAACTTTTCTTGCATTGTTAATAATCTCAGCTAAACCCTCTTTCGAGTAAAAATTTAAAGCGTCTAAAGGTCTATCTGCTACTAATTTTTTTACATGGCGTTTACTCTGGTAATAACCCGTACCCACACTACTAATAACACCGAGTCCGCCCTCTCTTGATACGGCACCTGCTAGTTGATCCCAACTTATTCCAAGACCCATACCACCCTGAACGATAGGCTTTTCAATAATGTACTTACCAATTTTCAACGACTTAAAGCTCATCAAATCACCTTTAACTTTGCAAATTTTCTTTTTCCAACTTGAAGCACATACTCACCGTTTTGAAGTTGTAACTGTTCATCAGATATCTTCTCTTGGTTTATTTTAACAGCACCTTGCTTAATATCTCGTCTAGCTTGTGATGTTGATGGAGAAATTTTACATTCAACTAAGGCTTTTGCTATCCAAACTTCACCTTCAACACTAAATTCTTCAATATCTGTTGGAATTTGACTTTTCGAGTGAACATTGTCAAACTCTTGCTTTGCACTTAAAGCAGCTTCGTCTGAATAAAAACGGGCTACTATTTCCATAGCAAGCTCTTCTTTTACTTTTTTAGGATGAAGAGTGTCATTTTCAGTCCCATTTTTGAGTGTTGCTATTTCCTCTAATGACTTTGTACTAAGTAGCTCAAAGTATCTCCACATAAGTTCATCTGAAATACTTAAAACTTTACCAAACATATCAATTGGCTCATCGGCTACACCGATATAGTTATTTAAAGATTTACTCATCTTTTGTACACCATCTAACCCCTCTAAAATAGGCATCATAAGAACCGACTGCTCTTTTCCTATCTCATAGGCTCTTTGAAGATGACGTCCCATTAGTAAGTTGAATTTTTGATCCGTTCCGCCTATCTCTATATCGCTTTGTAAATGAACACTGTCATATCCTTGAAGTAGAGGATAGATAAATTCACTAATAGAAATCGATGTACCGCTTTTATATCTTTTATCAAAGTCATCTCTTTCAAGCATTCTTGCAACATTGTAAGTCATTGTAAGGGAGAGCATTCCCGATGCTCCAAGCTTATTTATCCAATCTGAATTAAATACAACCTCAGTTTTTGACTCATCGAGAATTTTAAATACCTGCTCTTTATAACTTTTTGCATTTTGCAATATTTGGGCTTGAGTTAAAGTTTTTCTTGTAACACTTTTACCTGTAGGATCGCCGATTTGAGCTGTAAAATCACCTATAAGAAACTGTATTTTTGCACCATATTTTTGAAAGGTTGCAAGCTTTTGTAAAAGTACCGTATGTCCAAGGTGCAAGTCTGGAGCGGTTGGGTCAAACCCTGCTTTTACAGTGTATCTCTTTCCATCATCAAAGTATGCTTTTAAAAGTTTTTCAATTCTTTCAATATCAATAATTTCGGCACTACCTCTTTTTATTTCTCTTAAGGCTTCATTTATCATTGTTCTTTTTCTCTCTATTAATTTTTATAAGCATCATCAGTTCTAATAAGATGAATAACTTTTATTTTTTTCTCAATTTGAGCGCGAAGGGCATGAATATTTGACTCTTTGGACTCAAACCCAAGTTCGCAGTATTTTATATAATTACTACTCTCTTTTCCTAATTCTATGGAAATAATATCTATATTTAGTTTCACTAAATAGGTTAAAAAGTTTGCTAATGCACCTTTTTCATTATGCATAGAAGCGATTAGATTATAGTGATATATGTTCTGTTTTTCCCATCTAATAAAAACCATAGCTTCGTGTGCTTCTAGCTTTTTAGCGGCATTGTTACACATTTTGTGATGAACATGAACTTTTCCTTTTTCTAAAAAAGCCATTATTTCATCGCCGGTTTTTGGATGGCAACAATAGTCGAAGACAACATCTGCAATATTTGATACACTAAATACTTCCAGTCCAGCTATTATTTTAGACCTAATCTTAAGTCTATGTCTTGATAAAAAGTCTGAAAACCTATTATTTTGACTTACATCATGCATATATTTATCTATAATTTTTTTAAAATATTCTAAATCGCATGGTAAAGTAAAACTTGTATCATAACTATTTTTCTCAAACCACTCTTCTACTTTAGAATGTTCCAAGTTCATCGCCGTTGCAACAATATTAATACTTGTTTTCATATTTATATCTCGTATTCTTGTATTACAATTAACTCTCATGCTTGATTTTGCTTTGGAAGTCTTAACGGCATTAATCCAACTGCATCTTGTAATCATTTTGTCAGCCATATTTATTTTAACAATATCGCCATTATGAACTTCACTAAGAAGTGAAACCTTAACTTTATTAATCATGGCAGAAAAAGCTTTATCGCCAACATCTGTATGAACAGCATAAGCAAAATCAAGAGCAACTGCACCGCGAGGCAGAGTAAAGGGATCTCCAGTTGGTGAGAAGACAGATATGTCTCCAGAATAGAGATCATTTTTAATAAGTTCATAAAAATCTTCTACAGATTCATTTTGGTACTGCAAATTATTTAACCAGTCAAGATTAATCCCATTGCCACCACTCTTATATTTCCAATGTGCTGCAACACCTAATTCTGCTGTTTTATGCATTTCATACGTTCTTATTTGAACTTCAAAAATTGCAGTATTGTAAAAAACCGTTGTATGTATTGTTTGATAGCCATTATCTTTTGCGATAGCTATGTAATCTTTAAATCTTGATGATAAAGGCTTAAAATTCAAGTGAATAAGACCCAGTATATCGTAGCACTTAACTGGATCTTTAGTTAAAATTCTAACAGCTAGAAGATCTAGGATTTCGTCTATCCCGACACCTTTTCTTTGCATTTTTAAATATATTGAATAGCGATGTTTAACACGACTAAGTATTTCAAAATCATCTTCACAGAAGCCATTAGTCAGTAATATTCTTTGAATAGATTGCTTAAAGTCATTTAGTTTCATCTCAATAGCATGATAATTTGTCTCAAGATAATGATCAATATGGTGCTTCTCTTCCTTAAAAAGATATGAAAAGCTTAAGTCTTCTAATATATTTTTTACAAAAGAGATACCAAGTCTTTGAGCAACAGGAGCATATACGACAAGTGTTTCTTCTGAAATTCGTGTTTGTTTGTGCTCAGGCAAGGCATCTAAAGTTAGCATATTATGAAGTCTGTCGCAAAGTTTTACAACTAATACTCTTACGTCTTCAGTGCTTGCTAAAAGCATTTTTCTAAAAGAGAGTGCTGATGTTAAAAGTTTATCATCAGAACTTGATGAGACAAGCTCAGCATCTCTAATATGATCAATCTTTGTTAACCCATCAACTAAATGGGCTACATCTTTTCCAAATTTTTTCTCAATATCATTTAGCGTTAATTTGGTGTCTTCAACAACGTCATGGAGTAAGCCCGCTATTGTCATAGACTCGTCATCTGTGATAGTGGCCACTATTGCAGCTACCAAAATTGGATGTACAATATATGGTTCTCCACTTTTTCTAAACTGGTTTTCATGAGCTTTTTCAGAATAAGACAGAGCTTCTTTTAAGATATCAGATGGGGGTATTTTTGAGTAAAGGTATTGTATCGCTGAGTCAACATCATGGAGATGTTTAACTTTTTCTATATCTATATGACTCAGAGACAAGAGGACTACTTCTCTATGTCTACAAAGCCATCAACAACTATTAGGCCCTCAGCTATTTCCATTAAAGCTAAATCAGCCGCTTTAATACTCTTAGGATTAATATTTAACTTACTAGTTGCTCCGTTTAGAAGTTGATCCATTCTTTTACCTACAGCTATTGCTAGCTGATAGTTATCCATTTTTGGGTTATTTTTTAAAATTTTTGCTGTTAATTCTTCAACTCTCATTTTGTTGTTTCCTTGTTTTTTAAAGTATTTACTTTACTATTGAGCAGTTTTGCATATTTCCATTCAAAATATCCAAGATATTGCCTTTTTTAGACATATCACAAACAATAATCGGTAAAGAATTATCTTTTGCTAATGCAATAGCTGTATCATCCATAACTTTTATATTGTCATTTAAAGCCTGTTCATACGTTAAGTCTGACAACTTAACGGCATCATCAAACTTCGCTGGGTCTTTGTCATATACACCATCTACTTTAGTTGCTTTAATAATTACCTCAGCACCGATTTCAATAGCTCTAAGTGTAGCAGCAGTATCCGTTGTAAAGTATGGGTTACCAGTTCCTGCAGCAAAAATAACTACACGCCCTTTTTCTAAATGACGAATTGCTCTACGATTAATATATGGCTCAGCAATCTGCTCCATTTTAATAGCAGTTTGCATACGAACTTCAAGTCCTGCATGTTCACAAGCCTCTTGCATCGCTATACCGTTTATCACAGTTGCAAGCATGCCCATGTAATCGCCACTTGCTCTTTTAATAATACCATCTTTAGCAGCAGAAACACCGCGAATGATATTTCCGCCACCAATTACAATACCTACTTCTATCCCTGCATCTACTAAGGATTTAATCTCTTGGGCAATATATTTTAATATCTGCGTGTCAATTCCATGACCTGCTTCACCAGCAAGAGCTTCACCCGAAAACTTAACTAAAACGCGTTTCTTAGTCATGATACACCTTAATTTATAAAATCCGCGAATTATACTTAAATGTGTCTTTAATATTGGTTAAAATTATTTCAAGAAATATTAAACTGTTTTTTATATGCTTCTTCTAAAGGTACGCTTCTATCTTTATAGTCGATTATATCACCGATTTGCACTTCTATTTTATAGCTGTTTTGTGGATTTTTTAATGCTAATTTTAAAATTTCATCAGCATTTGAACGTATATAAACAGGTAAAATAAGGAGCTTGTTTTTCACTGCAATCAACTGTGCCCCACCTTGAAACTCACCTAATACATTCGCCGATTTGTTACGAGTTCCCTCAGGAAATATAAAAATAGAATTACCTGCTTTAACACACTCTTTTATTTCCTTGAAGAAAAAGCTCATTTGACTGGACTCTCTGTCTAAGAGTATGGTTCCTCCGTTTCTGACAAATAGTCCAAAAAAGAATGAATTGTAAAGTTCTTTTTTAGCAACCCAATGCCCATAAACAGAAGAGTCTTTAGCAATATTTTCAACAATCAGCGGGTCAATAATACTGCGATGATTTGAAACCAATAAAAACTGCCCATCTTTAGGAAATTTATCTCTGTTTATAATATCTATTTCTATATTTAACTTATCCAGTATAAGCTTAGAATATTCGACTCGTAACCTTTTTTTCTCTTGTGTATTGAGCGCTTTTTTAAGCCTAAAACCGTAATAGTTTGTTAAAAAAGTCGCATATATCGCCATTTTTATTTTGTTAAAAGTCACTTTAGCATCCTTACACTAGTAAAATTACAACTCTTCTTTTTTACTCTCTTTTTTTACTCTCTTTTTACTGTGGCGCGGTTTTTTCTTTTGGTCTTTAAAACGTTGTCCAAGTCTTTTTCCCTGTGGTGCAGGTGTCGGAGTAAAGCCTTCAAGCTCTTCTTGAGGCATTTCGAGTTTCATCATAAACTCTATAGTTTCAAGAACTTTTTCTTCATCTAAAGTTACAAAAGAGATAGATTCTCCAATCTCATCAACGTAACTAAGACGTACAAAATACTCCTCTGCTTTAAGAGGTAAATCATAGCTTAGTATTTGTTGTATATTAGTTAAATTGAGAGATTTTAAAATCATATCAGTTGTAATAAGAATATTAATCTCACCGGCATTAAAGGCTTTGCCAGCTTCTTCTATCTGTTCTACTCTATGGTTTCCGTGTATGACAGTAGCAGAAATGTCTTTTTCTTTAAGATATTTACTCAGTGCATCCGCATTACGTTTACTTTTTACCATGACTACTATTTGTTTTTTGTCACTATTTTTAATTAACTGCTCAAACATAGCAGTTTTGTCATGTTGTTCTACAAAATAAGCTACTTGCTTCGTTCGTTTTCCTACACTGACATAATCATAATATCTTTTTGCAACAGGTTTTATAGTAGGTTTATCTGTTTCTTCTGGCATGTGGATTGTTCCTTAAATATTTGAACGAATTATAGCTGATTACTTGAGTTTACGAATAAAGACTACTTTTAGGTAATCGCCCTCTTTAAATTTATCAGCCACTCTGAAATCTTTTGGCAGGGTAAAACTCTCTTCAACTTTGTACTTGCCATTTAACTCTTTAAAAGCTTTAAAAATAAAATCTCTAAATGCCATCATGCTAAAGTTTGAAGAGTTTGTTGAAGCGACGATTACACCATTTTTATTGGTAATTTCAATAGCCTCTTTTAAAAGTTTAACATAATCTTTTGAGGCAGAAAATGTATGTTTTTTAGATCTTGCAAAGCTAGGCGGATCAAGCACTACAATATCAAAGAGCATTTTTTTTCTTACCGCGTATTTAAAGTAGTTAAAAACATCTTCTACTATAATGTCCTGTTTTTCTACATCAATTGCATTTATACTAAACTGCTCCTGGGTTTTATTGAGGCTTCTGTTTGCCAAATCAACACTTGTCGTCTTACTTGAACCGCCAAGAGCTGCAAACACTGAAAATGCCCCCGTATAAGAAAAAGTGTTTAAAACACTCTTGCCTTTTGCATACTTCTCACGAATAGTTTTTCTTACCTCTCTTTGGTCTAAAAACACTCCAACCATCGGTCCATCATCTAAATATATTGCAAAATTTACGCCATTTTCTTTTACTATTATGGGAGCATCTGCTCTCTCACCCCAGACAAAATCATCTGCCTCATCAAGATACATCCCTTTAGCATCAAAGCGTTTTTTTTGATATATGCCTTTGTACTCAAGCGTAGATTTTAGGGCTTCAAGTATCTCCTCTTTATGCTCATATATTCCAATGGAGTACCATGTGAGCATATAAAATCCATCAAAGTAGTCTATAGTTAAACCACCTACTCCGTCACCTTCGCCATTAAAGACTCTAAATGCCGTAGTATTTTCATCTTTGAAAAAATCTTCTCTGTATTTAGCAGCAGACATAATTTTTTTTGCAAAGTAATCCGCATCAATTTTTTCATCTTTTTGCCATGAAAGTATCCAGCCATACCCTTTGTTTTGTATTCCGTAATACCCCTTAGCAATAAACTTTTTTTTATCATCAAGCAAGTTTACAATCAGACCTTCTTTACTTGCCAAAGACCAATTTGCAACAGGCTCTTTTGTTATTAGTGGATACCCGTTTTTATACTCTACAATATACTCTTTTTTTACAATTAGGTTTATTTCTTTATTCATTTTAAAAAATACTCAATTTAGTTTTAGTTGTAAAAAGCTCTAGTGCTTTCGTTCCCGCAAGAGAATTCCCTTGCTTGTTTAAGCCCGGAGAAAAGACAGAAATACTCATAAGTTCGGGGACAACGGCAACTATACCGCCGCCAACTCCGCTTTTCCCGGGTAAGCCTACGTTAAAAGCAAAGTCTCCCGAAGCATCATAATGTCCACATGTCAGCATCACTGCATTTATTCGTTTAGATTGCGATTCTGTAATATAAACCTTGCCTGTAATAGGGTCAACTCCATCATTTGCCAAATAGAGCATAGCTCGCGAGAGCATTTTTGTATTCATCTCAATCGCACAATATTTAAAATAAGTATTAACCACGTCTTCAGCTTTGTTATCGAGATTGTTAAAACTTTTCATCAGGTTTGCCAATGCCAGATTTCTAAAGAGTTAAAAGGGTTTCCCGAGGGCTCAACACCGATACGCTTATAAAGGTCTGTACTATAAATCTTCAGCGCCAGGGTAAAACTAAAAACTTTAGAAATACTTTGAATTGAAAAAAGTGTATTAGATTGACCAACACTATACTGAGTGCCGTCAAACAGTGTCAATGTCATTGCAAATTGGTTCCTGTCTACTCCAGCTAAAGCCGGGATATAATCAGCGACTTTTCCACTTACAAATAATGGACTGACTTCGAGTGCAATTTCATTAATTATTGACTGATAATCCATACTAAACGCCTTTGTATTAATCTATAAAACTATAGCATATAAATAATAGTATCCTTTAGGCTAATGTTAGTAGAAACAACAAAATACCTGAATGTAAAGTACATGTAATATAAAAGTTAATCTATCTTGTGATCTTTGTGATTATTTTGAAAAAAATGGGAGTTTACGTTATAAGAGTCTTCAAGTGGTGGACGAGGAGAGGTTCGAACTCTCGGTACAGTTACCCGTACGCATCCTTAGCAGGGATGTGGTTTCAGCCGCTCACCCACTCGTCCATCTGTTTGAAGGCTGAAATTATAATCATAATATTATAACAGAGAGCTTAAGCAATTATATTTGACGAAGAAATGTAACAGCTTAGTATTTTAACCTTGATTTAGGAAGATACAGTACTGAAAAAGAGACTTATAAATTTCGTGCTATTTATGTAAGAGACGCATCTCAAAAGTAGTGTAAATATTTTTTAACAAAAATTATCACTCTCGTAAAGAATAATAATTATCTTTTAAGTATATACTTGATACTATTTTGTACTTCAAAGTGATTTGATAATTAATATAAGGTATTCATATGAAAATAGCAATCTCTATGGCTTTAGCGACAGCGTCGTTAGTAGCTGCAAATTTAGTTGACATAGCAAAAGAAGCTGGTCTAAAAGCGATACCAAGCTCAAAAGCTGAGCTCATGAAACTTATCGATAATGAAAAGAACAAAATCACAGATGCAAAAGTTGAACTAGGTAAGACACTCTATTTTGACCCTCGTTTATCTAAAAGTGGAATTATTAGTTGTAATACTTGTCACAATCTTGGTGAGGGTGGAGATGACGGTATTTCTGCATCTATCGGTCACCAATGGTCAGAAAATCCACACCATTTAAACGCTCCAACTGTTTACAACGCTGTATTTTTTGACGCACAGTTCTGGGATGGAAGAGATGCAGACCTAGAAAAACAAGCACAAGGACCAATGCAAGCTGCTCCCGAAATGGCAGCAACAAAAGAGCATGTTGCAGCAGTTGTGAGTTCAATGCCTCCATATGTAAAAGCATTTCAAAAAGCGTATTCAAAGGATGTAAAAATCACTTTTGAAAAAGTTGCAGACACTATTGCTGTGTTTGAGAGAACTTTAGTAACACCTTCAGTGTATGATGACTTTCTCAACGGAAACAAAAATGCAATGACTCAAGCAGAGAAAGAAGGACTTCAAACTTTTATCGACAAAGGCTGTGTAACATGTCATAACGGAATCGCTCTTGGCGGCGGAATGAATGCCTTTAATGTTGTGGATACATATGAATTCCAAAATATTGGTGATTTCAAAGGTGATGCAAGCGGTATGGTAAAAGTAGCTTCATTGAGAAATGTCACACAAACTGCTCCATATTTTCACAATGGTCAATACTGGAACCTAAAAGACGCTATCAAAGAGATGGGTCGTATTCAACTTGGTTCTGTAATTACAGATAAAGAAGCAGCTTCAATCGAAACATTTTTTGGAGCACTTGATGGTAGAAAACCTACGGTTATTTATCCAATGTTGCCAGCTTCAACAGCTACAACTCCTAGACCGGATATGAACTAAAATATAGCAACTTTCAAGTTGCTATAACTTTAAACTTCCATGCTATAATCCACACATGAATATAACTTTATTTGCAATCGCTTTTTTAGGCGTTTTTATTTTACTTAATATTTATATATCTAAGAGATTTATCTCTTATTTAGATACAAAAAAATCCACCAAATACTATTTAAATCTATTTTTAATTTTTAATTTTTTTGGCATAGTCGGCTATATGCTGGGCAGATATTATCTTGATGTTCCAAATTGGCTTTACTTTCTTTTTTCTATTCCTATCGGCGTACTTTTTTTACTCTTTTGTACAGCTATTATTTATGATATTTCCAGAGTTTTACTTTCACACACCCCTATGTCAGACGCAAGAAGAAATTTTTTCAAAAAGTCTTTAGATATCTCTTCTTTTGCAATTAGCATAACTCTAAGTGCAAGGTCTATGTATGAGGCAAAGTCAGTACAGTTAGAAAAAGTAACTATTAAAATTAAAAATTTAAAAAAATCGTACAAGATTGTACAACTTAGCGATATTCATATAGGTGGGCTTATAGATGCCGAATTTATCAAACATATTGTAAAAAGAATTAATGTGTTGAACCCTGATATAGTTGTAATTACGGGAGACTTAGTTGATATCGAGATATCTAGAGCAAGCAGTGTACTGGATGAGTTAAAAAAACTTAAATCAAACTATGGAACTTACTTTATAGTTGGAAACCATGAATACTTTCATGGGATTGAGAAGATAATCAATGAAGTAAAATCACTCGGTATTCGGGTCTTAGAAAATGAAAATGTCTACATTGGAGAAAAGGGAGTTGGGTTTAACCTAGCCGGTGTTTATGATGTTTTCGGTTACAGAGTACAAAACCACATGCCAGACCTACATAGAGCACTCTCAAACAAAAAGCCTTCGCCAACACTGCTTTTGGCTCATCAACCTAAGTTCATAGAAGAAGTTACAGAAGGTGTCGACTTAGTACTGAGCGGACATACCCATGGCGGACAACTCTATCCATTTAAATTTTTAGTACAACTTCAACAGCCCTACATAAGCGGTCTGCATCAACACAATGAACATTTACAGATTTATGTAAACAAAGGCACTGGATTTTGGGGACCGCCTATGAGACTCGGTGCAAATTCTGAGATTACAGAGATAATCATTGAACCAACAAGTTAATTCTATCTTTTTTTAAATATAAGAAGTGTTTTGTCTTG
>MNYP01000099.1:2237-19216 GCA_001873135.1 Helicobacteraceae bacterium CG2_30_36_10 | reverse complement strand
TATTTTTATGCACAAACTCAACCGGGTCTTCAACGGTGATAATATGTCTTCTCTCAGTCATATTTATTTCATGAAGCATAGAAGCAAGGGTTGTTGACTTACCGCTACCCGTAGGTCCTGTCACAAGAATAAGACCTTTCTCTTTTTTGACCAACTCTTTAAAAATAGGGTTGTTGTTGTACTCATCAAGTGTAGGAATATCAATAGGAATCATACGAAAGGCACAAGCAATGCCGTGAATAGTACGGTAGTAGTTAGCACGAAAACGGCCGATTCCCTCTAGTTGAAAAGAGAAATCAAGTTCATTGTTTTCTTCAAACTCTTTTTTCTGTTTATCTTCAATCAGAGCGTACGCCATCTCTTCAACTTCTGTAGCATTTAAAATAGGCAGATTAAGTGGTCTAAGTTCTTTGTCTATACGAATTTGCGGTTCACTGCCGACAACAAGGTGCAAGTCAGATGACTTAAATGCCAAAACACTCTTGAGCAACTTTTTAATGTCTATGGGTTTATTCTCTTTAACTTCTTCACTCATAAAAATACTCCTTTATAAATATCTTCATTAAATCCAACTATTACTTTTTCATTAAACTCTACAACAGGTCGTTTAATAAGTAAATTTTCCTTGCAAAGCCACTCTTTTTGTTCTTGCTCATTTAAGCCCAGTTCTTTTAATTTTAAAGTTCTGTAAGTAGTGCTTTTTGCATTAAAAAGAGTTTTTAACTCTGTTTTTTTGAGCCAAGAAGAGACCTCTTCGCATGAGACTTTGTCTGTTTTAAAATCTTGAAGTATATAGGCTAAGTTATGTTTTTTAAAAAAGGAGAGAGCTTTTTTGACACTGTCACAGTTTTTAATTCCATAAACTTTTATCATATTCTTACTCGATTATTTTAGGAACAATAAAAAAGTTATCAGCACTTTGCGGTGCATGTTTTAAAATGTCGTCATTTACTTTTTTATCACAATGAGCACTATCAACTCTGAGCAGAGTTGATGCATCACTCATGGCAAAATTACCCTCAACTTCCTGGGTGTCCAACTCACTTAAGTTGTCTACAAAACTTACAATCTCTGATAATTGGCTTATAATTTCTTCTCTTTTGTCATCAGAAACCTTTAAAAAAGAGAGTTTTTCTAATTTCACTAACAGTGCGTCATCTACTTCCATGTAATAAATCCTAAGTTTTAAGTCATTTTAATGTCAAGATTGTAACAAAAAAAACTTATAATACTGGAGTGTTTGATGAAACTTTAACAAACTATGCGATACTATTTTAAACTTTTTGAAAATTATATAAAGCAAGGGAAGATTATTTGAGTTTAAAAACTAATATAGATATGGTAAAAGAAGAGTTGAATTCTGAAGAGAAGTTCTTTGAAAAAGCGGTAATCACGGAAAGATTTGTAAAAAAATACAAAACGGCAATGATAGCTTCAGCGATAGTTGTAGTAGCAATTATAGTCGCTAATGTAGCCTATGACATAAATAAGCAAAGTCAAAAAGATTCTTCAAACAGAGCACTCACGCAGTTGATGGCAAACAGTAGCAATACTGAGGCACTGCAAAGTTTACACTCAAGCAGTCCGGATTTGTATGATGTATGGATGCTTTCTCAAGCAATTGCCCAAAAAGACACGGTTCTTTTAAAAGAACTTACACATTCAAATGCTATGCTAGTTGGTGATTTAGCGGCTTATGAATTTGCCGATGACGCAAAATCACTGGATGAATACGCTTCTAAGCAAGATGCAATATATAGAGATTTAGCTCTACTTAGAAGTGCTATATTCCTGATGAACAATAATAAAATTGATGAAGCTCATAATAAATTATCAAAAATTTCAGCACAATCATCTTTAACTAAAGTTGCCGAGGCGCTCTTACACTATGGAGTAAAATAATATTTTGAGAAATGTACTTTTACTTTTTCTTTCTCTTTTTGTTCTTTTCTTTAGTGCTTGTAGCAGTAAAAAAGTTTTTGAACCAAAGGTCGTCAAAGATGACTGGAAACATTATGGAAATAGTGATGAAACAATTATTGATATTTCATCACAGACAGCCCTTACTAAGACTAGAAAGATAATATCTAAAGACAAGTTTATCGACAATATACGTATTAAAGAGTCTTATAGACTTATAGGTAGCAGTGATGGCTGGGTAATAAGTTCCAATATTGAGGGAAATGTCTCGTTGGGGTTTATCGACGACAGCTCGTTGGAAGAAAATTTTGAACTTAAAAAGAGTATCGCAGGTGCTAGTGTAAAGAACGATATTTTAGCAGTACTTTTTGCAGATAATGATATGGCTCTTTACTCAATAGCGACAAAAGAGTTACTTTTAAAAGAGCAGGGTACGCCCGCAGTTGTTGTAGATTCTCGCATTGTCAACCCTTATTTTATGAACGATTTAGTTCTGTTTTTGACACTTGACGGCAAAGTTGTTATTGTAAATTCAACATTAAAAAAGAAATTACGCACAATCATAGTCAGTTCGGAGGACAACTTTAACAACATAATATATTTTAACGTTATTGACAATAAACTCATCGCAGCAACCGGACATAAAATACTCTCTTTATCAGATAAGGAAGTACGTGTTAGTTATGACACCAGAAATATAGCTTATGATGATAACAATATTTTTATCACCACAAAGCAGGGTGAGATTGTGTCGCTTACTCCGAGTTTACAAGTAAATGCAAAAGTTAAATTCCCTTTTGCCCATTTTCTTGGGCTTATTGTTCATAAGGACAAACTCTATGCTTTAGAGAAAGAGGGCTATCTTATTGAACTCTCAAAAGATTTATTGACTTATGATGTTTATGAAGCAGATGTGCAAGAGGGTTATATCTTTGTAGCAGATAAAATATTTTATATAGATGATGAATACATCTCAGTTGAGTAATGAGCTAGAGGCTTTCTTAGAATACATAAGTGTTACAAGAGCGCTTAGCAAGAGGAGTGTAGAAGCATATAGAGGTGATTTACACTCTATTGAAGAAGAGCTTCAAAAACCGCTTATAAGAGTCGACACTGCCTCTCTTCTGAGCTGTTTGTCTAAGTATAAAAATAAGAGAACACTTAACAGAAAGCTCTCTTCAGTAAACTCTTTTTTTGACTTTTGTTATAAAAGTAACTTTACAGATGAAAATTCAAAACTGAAATTTTCAAAAATTCCCAAACTCCTTCCGAAATTTTTATCATATAACGAAATACAAAATGCACTCAAACTTATAGAGACAACAAGCTGGTTAGGATTAAGAGATTATGCGCTCATTCTCTTTTTGTATGCTAGCGGGGCTCGTATTAGCGAATGTTTGGCTCTTAGTAGAGAAGATATTGAGGGAGAATGGTTGCATATTAGACATGCAAAGGGTGAAAAAGAGAGAATAGTTCCAATAGCAAGAGTTGCTGTAGAAGCTATAAATGAGTATTTAAATGAATTTAAATATGAACGAAATTTTATTTGGTCGAACTATAAAGGCGAAGTTCTCAGTAGAATATCGGCATATAAAATAACTCAAAAGTATCTTGGCGTATCTCCTCATGTACTAAGACACTCTTATGCAACAGCGCTTATAACCGGCGGAGCCGATTTAAGAGTTGTGCAAGAACTTCTGGGTCACTCTTCACTTTTAACAACGCAGATTTATACACATGTTCAAAAACAAGATTTAAAAGAGACAGTCGAAGTCTGTCATCCGATGGCACACCTATGAATGAAGTAAATAACCGTTTCTTCTCCAAAGCAAACTTAATGTCACTATTTTTTATTCAGAACAAATGGCATCAACATGGGGTTTTAGTGCATACTCTGCGAGTCACATATTATGTTCTAAAAAACAGAGATTTTAAGTTTTTTGCGGCTGCCTTATTACATGATATTGCAAAGCCCTCTACGGCATATAAAAAAGATGAAGAAGATATTCAATACGCAGAGTACAGTTTCACAGATCACGAAGAGAGAAGTTTCCAGATAATTAAAAATTGGTTTTTTATAAGCGATTATACAAAACAGATAGTTCGTTACCATTATTTAATACGAGACATTAAAAAAAGTAAGAAAGAAGATATTTCCAGATATAATTTAAAAAAACCGCTTTGGGATAAACTTAGCAAAGAGATGCAAGATGATTTGTACCGCTTTTTAACTTATGATGATTTAGGAAAAGGCAAAAAGAGAAGAGATTAACATAACTGTAACACTCTTTAATTACAATCAATTATCAAATTATATGGAGCTTATTAGCTAATGAAAAAAATTGCACCGTTTTTAATAGTACTATTTATTCTCGCTCTTATAATAACTCTTTTTTTATCTTTAGCATCTTCTGGGCAGATGATAGTTGTACAAGAGGGGAACTCGAAAAAGCTACCCTTAGAGATGGTTGTTAATAAATATCAAGATAGTGACTGCGGAATGGTGATAGAAGATTTAGAGTATGTGTCACAGGTTATAGCAAAGAGTGGCAAGACTTGGTTTTTTCATGACCATGGCGGTTTTGTCAACTGGTTGAAAGATAAAGAGTTTGAAAAAGATGTAACAATCTGGGTAATGAGCAAAGACACAAAAAAGTGGATTGATGGAAAAAAAGCGTATTACTCTCTTACTGATATAACGCCTATGGGATACGGATTTGGTGCTTATGAAAACAAACTTGCGTGGCATGTGGATTATGAGACTATGAGACTTAGAATGTTGCGTGGTGAGACAATGAACAATCCTTTCATTAAACAACAACTTCTTTTAAAAAAGAATTAGGACAATATGGAAACCGTAAACATAATAACTATTATAAGCATCGCATTTTTAGGCTCTTTTGGTCACTGCATAGGGATGTGTGGTGGGATAGTTTTAGCATATACGACTATCAAAATTGAGCCAAGCAGTTCTAAAGTCTCTCAAAGTGTAGCACATCTTCTCTACTCTTTGGGCAGAGTTTTGACATATGCAACGCTTGGTGCAATCTTTGGTGCTTTAGGCGGTGTTGCGACTTTTAGTAATAATGCAAATGGCGGTTTGCTTATATTTACCGGGATTATCATGGTTCTAGCAGGTCTCTCTTTGATGGGGAAAATTAAGTTTCTCACTCTTATTGAACACTCTTTTTCCTCTTCATCACTCTATAAAAACGCTTTTAAAAAAGTGCTTAACTCTAAGTCAAATCTTAGTTTTTTTATTCTTGGTATGTTAAACGGTCTTTTGCCTTGTGGATTTGTCTACTTTTTTGCCATAACAGCAGCAAGTACTGCTGACCCATTATACGGGGCGATGGTCATGGCAATTTTTGGTCTTAGCACTGTGCCGGCTATGTTTGGACTTGGCTTTTTGGCTTCACTGGCTTCTGCAACAAGCTTTAGAAATATGATGATGAGCCTATCATCTATTGCGGTAATTTTATATGGAACTTACACTGTTTATAATGGATACGACTATATTTCAAATCCGCAAAAAACCTTAACAGATTGTCATAAGTAATTTTATAATCTTAACCTGCTATAATGAGCAAAAAAGTTAAAGGTGCGTCTTGAAAAGTTCTATAATTGACAGTATTAAGTCACTGCCTCCACTTTCAAAAACAATAGCAGATGTTAATGCTGTATATGCAAATGAAGAGTCGGGTATAGCAGACTTAACTAAAGCAATTGAATCAGATCCAATGATTGTAGCCAACCTTTTAAAGGCTGCAAATTCTCCTCTATATTCATTTGGAAAAGAAATAATAAGTGTTGCTCAAGCCGTAAGTCTGTTTGGAATGAGTATGACCCGTTCAATTGTACTTGGAAATTCTGTTCGAAAATTACTGAATGTTGATATGCAACCCTACGGAATCACGAGTGAAAAATTTGCAGAGATTTCATCCCTTCAAGCTTCCTTAATGCAGAAGTGGTACAAGAAGATCGACGCAAAAAAAGCTAATAAGTTATATTTAGCAGCGTTTTTACAAGAAACAGGGAAGATACTAATCTCAAGCGATATAATACAAGAGGATGAGACAACAAGTTTTTCTTCTGAGATAGAGATGTCAAACAACATTGCAATGGTTGAAAAAGCATATGTTGAGGTCAGTACGGCTGATGTTACAGCAGCAGTTTTTGATCACTGGGGCTTTAGCCAAGAATTTATTGATATGATTAAATACGCAGATAGTCCGGATACTGCACCCAAAGATGTTAGAGAGTTTAGCACAGCACTAAATATAGTTAAGGCAATAGTTCCAATAAATAAGCCGTTTTCAGAAGTCTCTATTAATATTGGTCTTAGAAAAGCTAAAGATGCCGGCTATAATTATGAGCTTCTAGAAGATGCTATCGATGATATGTTAGATATTTATAAAGATAATTAATGGCAAAAACAGTAACAATAATAGACACATTCGGATTTTTCTTTCGTAGTTTTTATGCACTTCCGCAACATTTAAAAAACAAGGACGGTTTTCCAACCGGTCTTTTAACGGGCTTTACAAACTTTATTGCTACTCTTCAAAAGCAACATGACAGTGATTATATAGTTTTTGCTATCGATTCTAAAGGTCCGACATTTAGAAATGAAATCGACCATAATTATAAAGCCAATCGTTCATCTCCTCCTGAAGAGCTTACAATGCAACTTCCAATAGCTATAGAGTGGATAGATAAAATGGGCTATAAAACTCTTGGCAAGGTTGGTTTTGAGGCTGATGATATTATTGCAACTGTTACAAAGTTTGCAAAAAATAAAGAGTATAACGTGCGGGTTGTCTCTCACGACAAAGATTTATATCAGCTTATTGATGATGGCAAAATAGTTATAGTCGACGCTATTAAAAGAAAATGCGTTGATGAAGATGCCTGTTTCGTTAAATACGGCGTTACGCCTAAACAGTTTATAGATTATCAGTCAATCTTAGGTGATAGTGCCGATAATGTTCCCGGAGTTAAGGGTATTGGTAAAGTAGGTGCTGAAAAACTTTTAGTTCAGTACGGAACACTTGATAATATTTATGCAAATATTGAAGCAATCAAACCCCCTGGAATTCAGAAGAAACTTATGGAGTGTAAAGAACAAGCCTATATGTCAAAAGAACTTGTAACTCTCAAAGATGACATACTCGATGAATTCAATTTTGAAGAGTATAAGATGGATATAGAACATCCGTTTTTAAATATATATGACGAGCTTGTAAAGTATGAACAAAATGCAATTTTGAGAACTTTGCACGCTAAAAATATGGTGAGCGATGAGACAAAACAAAATGCTATAGAAAAACAAGAAGTTGTAAGTCAAGAGACAAGAAAAATAGCGTTTAAAGCGACTCTTCTAAGCGATGCAAAAGAACTCAATAAAATTTTAAACACTCTTGATGAAAAGACAATCGTAGCCTTTGACACAGAGACTACGGGACTTGATTATGACAAAGACAAGCTGGTCGGATTTAGTTTTTGCACCAATGAGAGTGAGGCCTATTATGTTCCTTTTGGACATTTTTATTTGGGAGTTCCAGAGCAAATAGGTAAAGATGAGATTAAAAAAGCTATAAAAAAGATTTTTAATTCAAAAGTTGTCGGGCACAATATAAAGTTTGACCTTCATTTCGTGAGCAGATTTTTGCAAGATGATAACTTGAAACCATATTGCGATAGCATGATTTTGGCGTGGCTTATAAACCCTGAGAGTGCTTTGTCTCTTGATAAACTCGCAGACAAATTGCTCTCTCATACAATGGTTGCTTTTAAAGAGACAGTGAAAAAAGGGGAAGATTTTTCAGGTGTTGCACTTGAAGATGCCTGCAATTATGCTGCAGAAGATGCTTTTATTACTTTGAAGCTATTTAATCTTTTTCTTAAAAAACTAGAGCTTCAAAATGCTTCGCATCTTATTGAAGAAGCTTGGTTGACGGAAATACCTTTTATTACGACACTTTTAACTATGGAAAAAGTCGGTATAAAAGTGAACAGTTCATTTTTAGAAAATTTTTTAGTTGATGTAAAAGAGACTATTTCTGAATTAACAAAGAGCATATATGAAAAAGCCGGCAGTGAGTTTAATATCAACTCGACGCAACAGCTCGGTGTTATACTTTTTGAGCATCTTGGACTGCCGGTTGGTAAAAAAACTAAGACCGGTTACTCAACCGATGAGAAAGTTTTAAGCTCACTGCAAACTCAGCATGAAATTATTCCTATGCTTTTGGATTATCGTGAGGTTTATAAGCTTTACTCCACTTACATTGAACCCTTATTGAAGCTAAGTAAGGAAAATGAAGACGGCAGAATACATACCTCTTTTGTTCAAACCGGAACTGCAACAGGGCGACTCAGTTCTAAAAATCCGAATCTGCAAAATATCCCGACAAGAACACCGCTTGGTGCAAAAATAAGAGAAGCTTTTGTAGCACCTGAGGGTAAAAAACTCGTCGGCATAGATTACTCCCAAATAGAGCTTCGCCTGCTTGCACACTTCTCTCAAGACAAAGTTTTGGTAGATGCTTTTAAAAATGACAAAGATATCCACATGCAAACAGCTATAGCACTTTTCGGTGAAGAAGAAGCTTCAAGCAAAAGAAATGTGGCAAAAACCGTAAACTTTGGGCTTCTTTACGGCATGGGACAAAAAAAGCTCTCAGATACTTTAGGCATAACAACAAAAGAGGCTAAAGAAATAATAGAGAGATACTTTGAGAGCTTCTCAACGGTTAGAAGTTACTTCCGCTCGATTGTAGAGAGTTCTAAGGAATTGGGCTACGTAGAAACACTCTTAAAGCGCCGTAGATATTTCGACTATGAAAATGCAACGCCAATGTTTAAAGCAGCTTACGAAAGAGAATCAGTTAACAGTGTATTTCAGGGAAGTGCCTCTGACCTTATAAAACTCTCTATGAATAAAATTCATGATGTAATTAAAGAGGAAAAATTAAATGCAAAAATGCTTCTTCAAATTCATGATGAATTAATCTTTGAAGTCAACGAAGAAGAAGCAGAGAGTTTAGGTAATAGGTTTAGAGAAATTATGCAAAATATTATGGAGCTTAATGTTCCTCTAAAAGCCAGTCTAAATATTGGCGATAATTGGGGTGAACTAAAGTAGTTCACCTAATTTTTTACGACTGTACCACCATAAAAATATTCCCCCAGAAGTTACAATAGCAACCAGCCCCAGCCATATAGAGATAATACCAAACCCTAAAGAGGCGAATAAGCTAAAGAGCACGATTGGTGCAAGAACTTGACGGTAAACACTTATAGGGAAAATGATACCCGGCTTATTGATACCTTGAAGCATGGAGATATAGATAAAAATCATCACAAAACCAAAATATGAAAAACCCGAGATACGAAGATAAAAGGCACTCTGGTTTATTACCAAAATATCACTGCTCAGTAAAGATGAGAGCTTTGGCGCAAAAAGTAAAAAAATAACAATAGCCAGAGTACTTATTATAAAACCATATTTCAGAGCCAGTTTTGTGCTAAAGTCTATTCTTTCATACATTTGAGCTCCATTGTTTTGAGAAACTATAGCTAGTGTGGCAACTCCCAAACCGACAATGGGCATAAGAAATATCTGCTCAATTCTCATGCCTATACCAAAGCCCGCAACTGCTTCTTTGCCAAAAGGTGCCACAAAGTAGGTGATAATGTACATGCCAAACGCCATCATAAACATATTCATACTTGGAGGAAAACCTTGCCTCATTAACTCTTTTATTACCGTTTTGTCAAATTTAAACTCACTAAAACCTACATATAACTTAGTTTTGTCCAGTTTGTAAAAAAGATAGATCATCGTTATAAACTCTGAAATAATAGTAGCGAGCGCTATACCTTTTACCTGCATATTGAAATGTTTTACAAAAAGATAGTCAAGTAAAATATTTAAAAAGGCTGTAAAAATTAAAATATTTCTAAAGGAAACTGTATCTCCGGTTGCATTAAGCAGGGCATTAAAGAAAAAAGAGGCTATAAAAAAGAAAGAAGCATAGAGTATAAAGTTTATATATTGAAGCGTTTGGACTTTATAGCTTGCATCGCCTAAGGCATCAACCAAATAGGGCACGCTCAGAACTCCAAATATACTTAAACATAATGATAAAATAAAAGCAAAAACTATACTGTTTAAAGCTATGTGTTGTGCTTTTTGTGTGTTTTTTTCTCCCAAAGCATTGCCGACTAAAGAGGTAACGGCCTCGCTCATTCCAATAGCTATAGCTAAAATCATAAAAAACACCGAAGCCGACAAAGAGAGAGCAGCAAGAGCTTGCGTAGATATAAGACCTGCAAAGTAAGTGTCAGTCACATTAAACATAGTATGGAAGAAATAGCCTATAATGGCAGGAATTGCGAGTTTTGCCAAGTGTGTATTTATGGAACCTTGTGTCAAGTCAGTATGCATTTATCTCTTTTGTGTAAAATATTGGCAATTATAGCAACTTGAGGATTAAAAATATTATGAAATACAGATACATAGGAAAAACAGGTCTAAGAGTAAGCCCAATCTGTATGGGCACTATGACCTTTGGCACGCAGACTCCGGATGAAAAAGTTGCCTTTGCCATCATGGATAAGGCGTATGAAGCAGGCGTGAATTTTTATGACACAGCCGAACTTTATCCTGTCCCTCCATCGGGAAAATTAGCAGGTTTAACAGAAGAGATAATAGGGCGTTGGCTAAAAACAAAACCGCGAGAAAGCATCATACTCGCAAGTAAAGTTGTGGGTGCGGCAAACGGCTGGTTTGTTCCGCCGATTCGTCATGGCATGACAGCCTGTGACAGTTTTCATATCCAGAGAGCAGTTGAGGGGAGTTTGAAGCGTTTAGGGACGGATTATCTTGATCTGTATCAGATGCATTGGCCTGATAGTGTGGTGCCCGTAGAAGAGACTCTAAAAGCCTTTGACAGACTTGTCCAAAGCGGAAAGGTTCGTTATATCGGTACTTCAAACGACACAGCGTATGGAACGACTAAGGCTTTGATGACTTCAGAGTTTAAAGGCTATGCAAGATTTGAGTCTATTCAAAATAACTTTTCACTTTTAAACAGACGCTTTTTAGATGAACTGGGAATTTTATGTAAAAAAGAACAAATCTCACTTTTACCCTATTCTCCTTTAGCCGGCGGCGTACTCAGCGGAAAATACAATCAAAATCCACATGCCAAGGGTCGTTTTAGCGATTATGTAAACTCACCCGACAAAAGACAGCGTTTAATGGCGCAAAGGTTTATGAATGACAGAACTTTGCTCTCAACTCAGAAGTATTTAAAAATCGCGCAAGAGCACGGTTTACATCCTGTAACCATGGCAACAGCTTGGTCAAAACAGTTTGACTTTGTAGCTTCGACAATTATTGGTGCAACGACGCCCGAGCAGCTCGACGCTACTTTGGCAGCAATGGATTTGACCTTAAGTGCTGAAGTTTTAAGTGCTTGTGAGAGAGTTCATAGCGAAATTTTATACCCGATGGGTTAAGAAGAGAGAGCTTTTAAAGGTTCATTAAACTTTTAAAATCTTGCTTGGCACTGAGTAAAGATAGCCCTGAGAGTACTCAATTCCTAACTCTTCTACAATTTTTTGCACACTTTCATTGTGAACAAATTCTGCGATACAAGGGATACCGGCATTACGGGCAAAAAATGCAATAGCTCTTACAATCTCATAACTTTTAGGGTTTGTGTTTATATCTTTAATGTATTTGGCATCTATCTTTAAAAAGTCGATTTCCAAGTCTAAAACTCGCTCAAAGTTAGAATATTCGGTACCAAAATCATCAATGGCAATCAAATAACCTTTCTCTTTAAGTTGAAGTAGCTGTGCAATCTGGCCTTTCTTACTATTTGAGCTAATTCCTTCTAGTATTTCTAAGATAACTCTCGAGCTATTGATATTGTATTGCAAAGCTTTTTCTTGAAGATACTCTATTAGATAGTTTTTACTTAAATCTTCTTCTGTAATGTTAATAGAAAATATAAAGTTGTTTGAAGACATAACTCTAAAACTTTTATCTATCATTATTTTTGTTATCTCTGGAAGTAAACCCGAGAGACGGGCAGGCTCTAAAAATACATAGGGTGAGATTATTTCCCCGTCATTTTCTATTCTGGCAAGAGCTTCATATTTTATAATCTCTTTAGTTGTATTGCTTCTAATACCTTGAAAGAAAGGAACAATTTTATCTTCATGTATTGCATGACGCAGTAAATTATTAGTAGCAATAAAGAGTTCCCTGTGTGAGTGGTCTATGTTGTCTTTATCTTGCTTGTAGATGTGGAAACTATTTTTACCTCTCTCCTTAGTTTGTTTTAGTGCTAATGCGCTGTTTCTAAGTAGGTTTTTTCTCCCACTAGCAGCCCCGTATGAGAATGATATATTAAGAGTAATATTCTCAATTTCAAACTCTCTATTGTAAAAAAAAGTTTTGAAGATGTGAAATCTTCTCTTGAATATTTATTCCTTTATTAAAAAGGAGTGCAAATTCATCTGAATTTATTCTGCATATATGTGAAACTTTAAAATTTTCTCTGAGTGCATTAGCTATTTTAATAAGTAATTTATCGCCTATTTCGTATCCGTAAGCAGTGTTAATATAACTAAAGTTATTTATATTAAGCAAGATAAGAGTTTGTTCTTTATTTATACTTATTAGTTTTTCTAAGTGGGTTTTGTTACATAGACCTGTAAGTTCATCTTTATAAGCCATCTCTTCAAGCTTATTTTGTGTCTCTTTGAGTTTTGTAAGGTCAGTGAAAATCGCAAGATAATTATGTGTATTTTTATTGTCTTCATCATGTAAGGTACTAATACTAAGCCACTGAGTTAAAAGAGAGCCATCAAAACGTTTGTTAAGTATTTCCCCGCTCCATGTCTGTTTAGTATTTAAACTTTTCCACATTTTTTGATAAAAGATATTATTATGTTCCCCAGAAGCTATGATTTTTGGATTTTTACCAACAATATCTTTCTCTTTTAGTCCATACGAGGTTTCAAAGGCTTGGTTTACCTCTACAATTCTATTATTTTCATCAGTAATAAGAACACCCTCAGCCGCATTTTGCATGGCAGCTGAAAAGAGTTTAAGTTTTTTTTCATAATAACTATTTTTAAGGACTATATTTACAATAAAAGCAGCAGTTTGGAGAAGTTTTTTATGAAAGGGAGCCGGTGAACGATGTTCGTAAGAGTAGAGTGCAACTGTCCCTATCGCTTCTTTATTCTCATCTCTTACAGGCATTGACCAGCAGGCACATACCTTGCAACCAACATGCGGCATGCTTGGAGCAGATAAAGCACTCGTTAAACCGGTATCTTTATTTATAAGTCTAATAGAAGCTGCAGAATTTGGAACTAAATTTTCAGTAAAAGTACATAGACGAGCCAAAATGTCAGTAAGGCTGCTACCGAGCATACTTAATATTTCACTTTGAATATTTAAAATATCATTGTACTCTTTGGCAGTAATAGCTGCCTCATCAAGAGTTATATTTTCTAAAGTTTTACAGTTAATATCACTTTCTTGCATGAAACACTTCTTTGGCTTATTTTTTCTGATATTGTATCTGAAATATCTTAATCGATATTATATTTCATGCATTATTTCTTGTTTGTAACTTTATATATGAAACTAAAAACTTCTGCTACGGCTTTGTAAAGTGCTTCGGGAACTTCCTTATCGAGTTCAATTTTTGAGAGAAGTTCTATAAGGTCTTCGTCTTTTCTTATTGGAAGTTTGTGAAGCTCTGCAATTTTAATGATGTTCTCTGCAACTTTTCCTTCCCCTTTTGCAACAACTCTGGGAGCACTCTCTTTTTTTGCGTCGTATCTGAGTGCGGCTGCTTTTTTACGACTCGGCATTTAGTGCCTCACTGCATTGAATTTTAATTCTTATCATGCTTTTACCTCAAAACCTACATCTATCATCTGGGAACTATTCTCATAAGGAGAGGGAATATTTTTTTTAGCTGCATCAAAAATACGTATCTCCCGAGGTGTTATATGAGACTCTATAAGTGCCGAGCGTAATAAGGAAATGTTCTCTTTTATAATCTCTTTTAAATCATTGCTGTCTGAGTGTATGTGAATATTTATTTGGTTTTTTTCATACAAAACAAGCCTGAGTTTGAGCTCTCCATACTCTTTGAGTTTGAGGTCAATATCACAGTAAAACTTATCTTCTTTGTCTTTTTTAAGATTAATATTTCCCTCTTCAAGCTGCTCCCACGAAAATGGCAAATAAACGCACGAAGAATTAGAGAGATGCGAGAGAAGTTGGTAGTAGTCTATGCAGAGGGAGAGTTTATCTATATTTTTGAGCAGTTCCGTTTGGTTCGGATGGGATGACTTGGCAATTTCATCACCGGCTTTTAAGAGTACGGACTTTAAATCCCCAGAGAGCAGCTCTTTGATATTTAGGGAAGTTTCTAGTTTACCTGCTTGTGAAACTATCTCCTTTTTTAGTTTTGATTCTAAAAAAACACCGGAGTTCTCAATTTTTTGTTTTAAAAGAGGCTCAGTAAGCTCTTTTATATCGATAAGAAAGTTTTTTAAAGTATCTGTAAGAGGCAAAGGGTTTTTGTCTGCTTTTAAAGTAGTGAGCAAATCTCTGATAGTAGCAGAAACATTGCCTAAATCTTTAAGAGTAGGGTTGTTTTTTACGAGCGTTAAAAGCGTTTTGTCTGAAGCTGGATTTTGTGCACTCCCTTTGAGCAGAGAATTTAAAATAGATTTTAAGTCCTTCTCTTGCGAGACTGCCGCCAACTCTTTTGGCGTAGCTGCCTGCAAAACAACTGCCAAAGCCCTGTTTGTGTTTGGCATAAGGATATCGAGATTTTTATTTAGTGACAAATTTATCATGCTAAAGTATATCATGTATAGAGTAAAAATAAAATCAGGGTATAATTTGTCAAAATTAATAACAGAGTAGTTTATGCAAACAAAAATAGAAAAAGTTTTAGAAATTTGGCACGAATATTTTGCGGATGAAGAGAGGCAATATTCGGAGTTTGAAAGCTCAGATATTGAGTATTTTGTGGGGTGTATGCTTTACAATCATTTTGCCTTTTCAAAAGCACTTGAGAACTTGAAAACGATGGATTTATCGTATGACTTTTTGTCCGTCTGTGGAAGTGAATATGATGAGATTAAAGCCACTATAGAGAGTTTGGAGTTTGAGGACGAAAAAGCAAAGTTAGCATTTTTGCAAAACTTCATTGCAGAGTCTAAGCTCAAATATAAAGCACCTGAACTCTATTTGCTCAACCGTATGGAGTATCATGTAGACTCATTGGCGCAGCGTTATGAAAATGGGGCAGATACCCAAAGAGTTGATTTTCAAAATCCACTCTACAGATAGTCCAAATGAAAAAGTATCTTATCACCTCTAAAGAGTTTTACACCGATACCCCGGATATTTTTAAAGAAAAACTGCAAAAACAGTTTGAAATCCACATGCCGGATTTTGCTCTTTATAGAGATAAAGAAAACCCAAATTACGCCAAGCAGGCTGAGGATTTTATGGATGTTTGTAGTGAGTTTACTGGCGTAAAAAGTTTTATTCACCGGCATGTGGAACTGGCAGTTGAACTCAAAGCGACAGGGGTTCATTTAACATCAACACAGTTTGATGAAATTGCACAAGCAAGTGCTAATAACCTTAAAGTCATCATGAGCACACACACGCATGAAGAGGTTTTGTTGGCGCAAAAACTAGGTGCAAACTATGTAACATATAGCCCCATTTTTGCTTCACCTAACAAAGGCAAACCAAAAGGAGTAGAGGATTTACAAGCGCTTTTAAAAAAATGTACTATAAAAGTTTTTGCCCTTGGAGGCATATTAGACGCTTCTCAGGTTCAAAGTGTAAGTGAAAGCGGAGCCTTCGGTTTTGCTTCTATTCGCTATTTTTATTCCTAATAAAGGGACTCTATACAACTTTCCTGCTAAAGCGCCGCTTGAAAACGACCATTGCAGGTTATAGCCACCGCAGGGTCCGTCAAGATTTACAACTTCACCGCAAAAATAGAGTCCGCTTACGATTTTACTCTGCATAGTTTTAGGGTTAATCTCTTTTAGATGTATGCCGCCTCTGGTTATCATAGCCATTTTAAAGCCGTCATGACCTGTAACTGTTAAAGGTGTCCAAGCCAGAAGTTGCACGAGTTTAGCCCTTGAGGCGCCAGATATTTTGTTGTGCATTTCCTCTGGGTTTATACCTGCAAGTAAACATAACTCCAAAGATATGGCATGTGGAAGCAGGGTGCTTACATGTTCTACCATCTTGGCATGTGGATTGTGTAAAACCTTCTCTTTGAGGTGCTGTGAAATCTGCTCTTCGTTTAAACCCTTTGTCAAATTAAGCAACAGCACAACCTCGCCGTATTTTTCTATCAGCGGAGTTATCTCTCTTGCAAAGTCCAAAACAACGGGACCTCTTATGCCGTTGTTTGTAAAAATAAGGTCGCCGTTTGCTCTGAGCTTTTTCGCCTTTGGTAAATCTACTCTGAGCTCAACTTTTGCAATGGTATCCGCCCGGCAGTTTTTAACCCACGTTTCTTTGGTTTTTAAAGGCATCATCGCTGGGTGAATCTCTGTTATTTTATGCCCAAGCTTGCTCGCAAGAGTATAACCGTCTCCCTCAGCCCCAAGAACCGGATAACCCAAACCTCCCGTAGCAACTATGACATTTGGCGCATAAAAAGTTTCAGAGGCAGTTTTTACACCTGTTATCTGAGAGTCTTGCATTAAAAGTTCTTCAACTCTTTGCGAACAGATAAGTTCTATGCCAAGTTTTTGCATCTCAGTTTCAAGCGCTGAAATAATAGTTGAAGAGCTGTGCGAAGTTGGAAATATTCTGTAGCCGTCAGGTGCGTGTGTCTCAACGCCAATGCCCGCAAAAAAGTTTGTAAGTGCTTTGTGGTCAAAGGCAGTAAGTGCGTCTCTCATAAACCTTCCCTCACGTCCAAAACGAGCCATAAAGTCTTCGTTTGAGAGTGTGTTTGTAAGGTTGC